>JAITKG010000023.1 GCA_031278495.1 Prevotellaceae bacterium
TATTTTTGGAGTTCCAGTTGCATCAGCAACAGCTATTCATGGAGCAGGGCTTATGTATACAATGAAACGACCGTGTTGCGGAGTTCCGTTACTTACCGCACATCCGGCTTCTCCGTACGATGCATAAGGGATTAGTTGCCGTTACGGCAAAGACTTCTTAATTTCAAAATTTGAAAATTTAAAGATTTCAAAAAAAACCGCCGGCGCATTGTTGCACCGACAGTTCTTTTTGCACCCAACTTTCAGTTGAAAGTTGAATACAGTGATTAAGTGATTAAGTCATTAAGTGATTAGGAGGCTGCCGCGCCAGTCAAATCTTCAAATCAGCCCGCCGCGCAGCCCAATTAGTCACATTAGTTTGCCACATCTTCACATCTCCACATCATCACATTAGCCGCCGCGCCAGCCTCAATCCGTAAATCTGTAAATCCCTGTTCCCCCTTTGGGGGTTAGGGGGCTTTTTTCACATTAGCTGCCGTCCGCCTTCCCAATTCTTAATTCTCCCTGCTACTTGTTCCATTAGCCATTTGGGTGTGGAGGTAGCGCCGCAGACGCCCACGGAATGGCAGTTGTCGAACCAGGCGGCTTGTATTTCGCCGGCATCTTCTACGAAGTAAGTGCGCGGATTTGCCGCTTTGCAGGCGTCGAACAATACTTTACCATTGGAGCTTTTGCGGCCGCTCACAAAAAGAACTACATCGTGCCGGTGCGCAAAATTTTCCAAATGCGGATGGCGGCCTGCCACCTGCCCGCAAATAGTGTTGTGCGTTTCCAACGCTATGCCGGCAAGCATGCGCGCTTTCATTGCCGTGCATAAACGCTCAAATTCTTGCGGGCTTTTGGTTGTTTGCGAAAACAAACACACCGGACGCGAAAAATCAACGGCGGATAGCTGCTGTTCGTTTTCAATAACCAGTGCATCGCCGCCTACTTGCCCTACCAAACCATTGACTTCGGCGTGTCCGCGCTTGCCGAAAATCACCAATTGCCCGTTGTGCATTTTCATTTTTTCGTAGCACGCTTTGATGCGTTGTTGCAGTTTCAGCACCACCGGGCAGGTGCAGTCAATAATGCCGAGTTGCTGTTGCCGGGCTGCTGCATAGGTTTCCGGCGGTTCGCCGTGTGCGCGGATGAGTATTTTTGTGTTTTGCAAAGCGGTTATGCCGCTATGGCTTACTACGCGCAATCCTTTTCGTTTCAAGCGTTCCAGTTCTTTGTCATTATGTACGATTTCGCCCAATGAAAAAAGCTCGCCGCCGGCGTCCAATGTCTTTTCGGCTGTTTGAATTGCACGGATGACCCCGTAGCAAAAACCGGATTTATCGTCAATTTCGATAGTCACGAATTTCATGAATTATTATGCGTACGAATGAGCGCTAATTGTTGCAAGAACCATTCCATTTGCTGTTCCGGCGTGAGTCGGCTATTGTCCAGCAGCAATGCGCCGGGCGCTTTGCGAAGCGGCGCTACAGCGCGGTGTTCATCTTCGTAGTCGCGGTGTTTTACATTTTCCAAAATTTCTTTGAACGGCACATCGCTGCCTTTTTCTTTCATTTCTTTGAACCGCCGTTCGGCGCGGACTTGCGGGTCGGCAGTCATGTAAATTTTCAATTCGGCTTGCGGAAAAACCACCGTGCCGATATCGCGCCCATCCATTACAATGCCTTTATCCACGCCCATTTCCTGCTGCAGGCGTACCATCCGCTCGCGCACTCCGGGAATAGCGCTCACGCGGCTTACATACTGCGACACGTTAAAGCTGCGGATTTCCTGCTCCACGTTTTCCCCGTTCAGGTATGTATCGCTTGCGCCTTTCCCTTTATTGTAGCGGAAAGTAATGTTGATAGCAGGCAAATGCGCCACAATTTCCTTTTCCGATACCTCGCCCCGTTCATTGATGAACTGTTGCTGCAATGCATACAGCGTAACGGAACGGTACATCGCGCCGGTATCCACATACACGTAGCCCAGCTTTGCCGCAATAGCTTTCGCAAAGGTACTTTTACCGGTGGACGAATGCCCGTCAATGGCTATAATAATTTTCCGCATGTTCAAATCCTATTTCGGTACAAACTTACAACTTTTTCGTTAAAATAACGTATCTTTGCTGTGCAGTTTCTAAAAAATCGTGTAAAATTTTTTACCATGAAGATTTTGATTGTGGACGATGAAAAAAGTATCCGCCATACGTTGAAAGATATTTTAGAATACGAAAAATACGAAGTGGTCACCGCCGAAAACGGCAAAGACGCCTTGAAAATCGCCGGCAGCGCCACTTTCGACATGGTATTCTGCGATATCAAAATGGATGGCATGGACGGCATAGAGGTGCTGGAAAAACTGCAAACCACGCAACCTGATTTGCCGGTGGTGATGATTTCGGGGCATGGTACTATTGACACGGCTGTGGAGGCTATCAAAAAAGGCGCTTACGATTTTATCGAAAAACCATTAGACCTTAACCGCGTACTTATCGCTGTACGCAACGCTACCGAGAAAACCGGGCTGGTGAAGGAAACCAAAACGCTGAAACGAAAAATCACCAAAACGCCTGAAATCATTGGCAAGTCAGAAGCTATTGAAAAAATAAAAGAAATGATTGACCGGGTGGCGCCCACCGATGCACGGGTACTGATAACGGGCGGCAACGGCACCGGCAAGGAACTGGTAGCGCGTTGGCTGCACGAAAAAAGCAACCGCCGCGCAGGCGCATTCGTAGAAGTCAATTGCGCTGCCATTCCGGGCGAACTCATCGAAAGCGAACTGTTCGGGCATGAAAAAGGCTCGTTCACGTCCGCCGTGAAACAGCACAAAGGAAAATTTGAGCAAGCCGACGGCGGCACATTGTTTTTAGACGAAATAGGCGATATGAGCCAGGCCGCGCAGGCAAAGGTTTTGCGCGTGTTGCAGGAAAACAAAATCACACGTGTAGGCGGCGACAAAGACAGTGTGGTAGACGTGCGCGTGGTGGCGGCTACCAACAAAAACCTACAAGAAGAAATTGCACAGGGACGGTTCCGCGAAGACCTGTATCACCGTTTAAGCGTTATTATTATTCACGTGCCGGGCTTGTCCGAACACAAAGAAGATATCCCGCTGCTCGCCGGTCATTTCATTACGCAAATCTGTAATGATTCCGGCATCAGCCAACCGGAAATAACCCAGGCAGCGCTTGAGCAACTGCAAAAACAGCCGTGGACGGGAAATATCCGCGAATTTCGCAACGTGATAGAACGATTGATAATCCTGTCCGGGAAAACCATCACGGATAAAGACGTATGCCTGTATGCTAACCCGAATAAATAATTTTAAACATAAAAAAATGAAAAAAATTATCACTTTATGCACTGCCGCCGCCCTGTTCCTTTGCGTTGCCGCCCAAGCCCAGCCGGGCAATACGCCGGAACAGCGCGCAAAAAAATTAACCCGCCAGATGAACAAAACTTTGAATTTAAGCAAAACGCAAAAGAAAAAAGTGGCGGAAATCAATTTAACTTACATCCGAAAGCAGGAGGAATTAAAGATAAGGCAAGAAGAAGGAATAAGCCAAGAGCAGTATCACCAGGACCTTTTGCGACTGGTTGCCGAACGGAACCACGAACTGAAAGAAGCATTATCCACGTCCCAGTACAATATCTATATGGAATACGATAATGTGACCAGAAAAATATTACAACAGGAAAAGAAGAAGCAACAGCAGGACAAAAAACAGAAATAAGTTTTTCGTTCAAATCAATTTATCAACATCTTTCTTGAGCGCCGGCAGATTGCTGATAACAATAGCCCAAATATTTTCGCCGGAAATGCTGCCGTATGAATGGATAACTTGATTTCGCAAACCAACTTTTTACGGGCATTTCCTAACAGGAACAGGCGGGGCTTTCGTTAGAATACGATTAACAGCTTTTCCTATTTCCCCGCCACCTTTGCCCATGTGTCTTTCAGCGTTACGGTGCGGTTAAATACCGGCTTGCCCGGCATAGCGTCTGCATCAACGGTGAAGTAGCCAAGCCGCTCGAACTGTACATGCGCCAAGTGCGGCAAAGCTTTCAATGCCGGCTCAATAAATGCCGTTACCGTGCGTAATGAACCGGCGTTGATGAAATCCTTATAATCCTTATCTTCGGGAATGTTATCCATACGGGCTTCGGTGAACAGGCGGTCGAATAAACGCACTTCGGCGCATCCGGCGTGCGCTGCCGATACCCAGTGTACCGTGCCTTTTACCTGCCGTCCGTTGCCGCTGCCGCTGCGCGTTCCGGGATCGTAGGTGCAATGCAGTTCCGTGATATTGCCCGCAGCGTCTTTCACTACTTCTTCGCACTTGATGATATAGGCATACCGCAAGCGCACTTCATTGCCCGGCGAAAGGCGGAAATATTTTTTCGGCGGGTTTTCCATAAAATCTTCACGTTCGATATATATCTCGCGGCTGAACGGTATGCGGCGTTTCCCGGCGTTTTCATCTTCGGGATTATTCACAGCTTCCATTTCTTCGGTGGCGCCTTCGGGATAGTTGGTGATAACTACTTTCAGGGGGTCAAGCACCGCCATGTAGCGGTTGGCGCGTTTATTCAAATCTTCGCGCACGCACCATTCGAGTAATGAAAGGTCAATCACATTATCGCGCTTTGCCACGCCTACTTTTTCGGCAAACAGGCGGATGCTTTCGGGTGTGTAGCCGCGGCGGCGCATCCCGCAAATCGTTGGCATACGCGGGTCGTCCCAGCCGGCGACGTATTTATTTTTTACCAATTCCAATAATTTGCGTTTGCTCATCACCGTGTAGGTCAAATTGAGCCGCGCAAATTCATATTGGCGCGAAGGGAATATTTCCAGTTTTTCAATGAACCAGTCATACAGCGGGCGGTGCACATCGAACTCCAGCGTACAAATGGAGTGGGTGATATTTTCTATCGAGTCGCTTTCGCCATGCGCATAGTCGTACATCGGATAGATGCACCACCTGTTGCCGGTACGGTGATGCCCGGTGTGAATGATGCGGTACATCAACGGGTCGCGCATCAACATATTCGGGTGCGCCATATCAATTTTGGCGCGCAGCACTTTTGCCCCGTCGGGAAATTCGCCGGCGCGCATACGCCGGAATAAATCTGCATTCTCTTCTATGCTGCGGTTGCGGAAGGGACTGTTAACGCCCGGTTGCATAACCGTTCCACGCGTCCGGCGGATTTCTTCCTGCGACTGGTCGTCCACGTAGGCAAGCCCTTTTTTGATAAGCACGCATGCCCATTCGTATAACTGATCAAAATAGTCGGACGCATAAAATTCGTTTGCCCATTCAAAACCCAGCCACCGCACATCTTCCTTGATAGAATCCACATACTCGGTTTCTTCCTTTGCCGGATTGGTATCGTCGAAACGCAGGTTGGTTTTGCCGCCATACCGTTTTGCCAGCCCGAAATTAAGGCAAATACTTTTGGCATGCCCCACATGCAAATAGCCGTTGGGTTCCGGCGGGAAGCGTGTAAGGATACTTTTATATTTTCCGGCTGCCAAATCAGCCTCAATAATTTCTTCCAGAAAATTTAATGTCCGTGCCGCACCCTCGTTTTCCGGAAGGGATGCCGCTTCATTCGCCATTGTCCGATGTGTATTATCCATTTGTTATTATTTTAACTGCAAAGGTAAAGAAAATTTACAGATTTACGGATTTACAGATTTACAGATTGGGGCTGGCGCGGCGGTTGAGTTAAGAACTAAGAGTTAAGAGTTGGGCTGACGCAGGCTAATGTGAAAAAAGCCCCCTAACCCCCAAAGGGGGAACAGGGGAATTAAGAATTAGGCTGGCGTGTCAGCAACTAATGTGACTAATGTGGCTGGCGCGGCTGGGAAGTTAAAAACTAAGAATTGGCTGGCGCGGCAGCCCCGTCAGGGGCGGGATGTTGATAACCCCGTGCAAGTGCAGCGAAGCGGAACGTAGCGCGGGGATGCACGATGCTACGTCCTGCACTCGCGCGGCGCACAGGTTTTCCGCTATGCACTTGTGTTGCTCCGCGCGAAAGGCAGGGGGGCGCGTTTTGTACCCCGCGCTTACGCACGGGGCTATAATAATACCGCCCCTTCGGGGCTTGCCGGGAAGTACGAATTAGAAATTAGGAATTAAGAATTGGCTGACGCTGCAAAAAAAATAATACAAATAAAATTTGCAATTAAAAAATAAAGTAATATATTTGCAGCATTATTGATGTTCTTTTATTATGTGTTCGAAACTTCCGAAATTTCAACCACAGGTATATCGTTTTTGATTATTAAACGTGATTTTTGATTTAATTACCTGTGGTGGGTTTCGGAAGACCTCGAACAACTATAAATTAAAATTCACGTTTTCGACATAGAAAAACCCCACAAAACAAAGTAGAAACCGTGAAAGTGGCAATGAGAATAAAATTGCAGCAGGGGATTGTTTTATAAATGTCGTTTGTGTTTGTGGGTACGTATATAAAACAATCTCCAAAAGCTGCAAAAAAAGTAATAACAATATCAATTTTAATTTTATGAAAAAAATTTTCTTTCTTTTCGCAATGCTTGTAAGCGTTGCAGCAAGTGCGGCGGTAACGGTTACGCCAATCAGCACGGATTATGCCGCAAAAAAAGTAACCTTTAGCGTGTCTTGGACAAACACACCCACTGCGCCGTATAATAACCGCGTATGGATATGGATAGATTTTTGTCCCGTGTCCGGCACAACGCCGGCAAACTCGTTTTCGACAGCGACGATTTCCAATCCCGTGAAAGACGCCGG
>JAITKG010000084.1 GCA_031278495.1 Prevotellaceae bacterium
GCTAAATTGGGCAAGGATAATAACCGGCAAGCCGCTTCGCTGTATGACATGATTCCGGCTGTTCCGCAAACTGCCAAGCCTTTTGGTGAATGGAATGAGGCAAAAGTGATGGTGTATCAGGGCACGGTGGTGCATGGGCAAAACGGCGAAAACGTAGTAGAATACCATTTGTGGACGCCCCAATGGACGGATATGTTGCAAGCCAGCAAATTCAGCGAAAAAGCATGGCCGCTGGCTTTTGAATTGTTGAACAACTGCGGCGGCAAAAACCGCGAAGGCTACTTCGGATTGCAGGATCACGGCAACGATATTTGGTTTCGTAATATCCGTATAAAATTGTTGGATTAGCGCGAGGCAAGGCGTCGGGAAAAACTTAAAATGGGAGTTCTTGGATTTGGACGCAGGGCTGCGGGCTGCTGCTGTGGCGGATTATTGATAAACATACGGCAACCGGGAACGGCGGCGTAATTTGGAATTTTTGGAATAAAAGCAAATTTTTAAATAAATAAGCGATGGAAAAAATATTTTTATTGTCCCTCGTTGCATTGCCTTTGTGGATGGCATGTGCAACCGCGCCGGCAACGCAACAACTGCCGAAGAAAAACGTCGCCCTGCAACTTTATTCGTTGCGCGAAGATTTCAGGAACGATTTTGACGCTGCTATTAAGAAGGTAGCGGAGGCGGGCTACGCCGCCGTAGAAGCCGCCAGTTATGGCGACGGAAAATTCTACGGCAAAACGCCGGAAGATTTTCGCGCCGCTGTGGAAGCTGCGGGGATGAAAGTCCTTTCGTCGCACACGACAAAGCCGTTGACGGAACAGGAACTGCAAACCAAAGATTTTTCTGCTTCGCTGGCATGGTGGGACGAAGCCATTGCCGCGCATCTTGCCGCCGGCATGCAGTACATTGTAGCGCCATGGATGGACGTACCCAAAACCCTTGCCGAACTGCAAACGTATTGCGACTACTACAACGCTATCGGGAAAAAATGCAGGGAAAAGGGACTGTTGTTCGGCTACCACAACCATGCGCATGAATTTACCCCCGTTGAAGGCGTGTTGATGTATGACTATATGCTGGAGCACACTAATCCTGAATATGTGTTTTTCCAGATGGACGTTTACTGGACGGTGATGGGGCGGCAAAGCCCGGTGGAATATTTCCAAAAGTATCCCGGACGCTTCACCCTGCTGCACATCAAAGACCACAAGGAATTAGGACAAAGCGGCATGGTAGGCTTCGATGCCATTTTTAATAACGCCGGTATCGCCGGTACGAAATTCCTGATTGTAGAGGTGGAGAAATACAATTACCCGCCTGCGGAAAGCATTAAAATCAGTTTGGATTACCTCTTGAATTGCCCGCTGGTAAAGGAAAGTTACGAATAAAAAAAATATTCTATAAATCCATAGAATTGCTGCCGCTGGAAATTCCTCTTGTTCTTGTGTTTACAACTTTAACCTTCTCTTTCCTTTGTGCCTTTGTAAAAAAATCATCTGCCTTCCGGAAAGAAAAAAAATCGTATTTTTGCAAAAGTTATGCAAAAAGATTTTGATATCATTGTAGTGGGGGCGGGGCATGCCGGCTGCGAGGCGGCGGCGGCGGCGGCGAACATGGGATCGCGCGTGCTGCTTGTCACGATGGACATGGCAAAGTTTGCGCACATGTCCTGCAATCCGGCGGTTGGCGGCATTGCCAAAGGACAAATCGTCCGCGAAATTGATGCGCTGGGCGGTTACAGCGGTATCGTTACCGACGGCAGTACGCTGCAATTCCGTATGCTCAACCGCTCGAAAGGTCCTGCCATGTGGAGTCCGCGCGCGCAGTGCGACCGCACGGTTTTTTCCTTGACGTGGCGGCGTATGCTGGAAAATACGCCAAATGTATTTTTTTGGCAGGATACGGTAAAGTCGTTATTGATTGAAAATGAAAATATTATTGGCGTTTCGACGGTTTTAGGCGCCGTATTTGAAGCCAAGGCGGTCGTCCTGTCCAACGGGACGTTTCTCAACGGGATAATTCATCTCGGAAAAGCCCAGTTGCCGGGCGGCCGCATGGGCGATGCGGCTGTTTATGGACTGACGGAGCAATTGTGCCGGCTCGGTTTTGAAACCGGCAGAATGAAAACCGGCACGCCGCCCCGTTTGGACGGGCGTACGGTTGACTTCTCTAAACTGGTACGGCAGGATGGCGACTGCCCCGCTGCCCGCTTCTCGTTTCTTCCGCCGGCGTTACATACGGACTTTACCGCTAACGAACGCCCAAATGTTCCACGTGGAACATCCGGTATGACGCTTTCCGCTCCCTCTTGTCCGTTCCCCGCTCCCCGTTTCCCGCTCCCCTGTTACCTTGCCCGCACGTCGGAAGAGGTACACAGCATTTTGCGGGAAGGTTTTGCCGACTCGCCGCTTTTTACCGGCGCTATCAAAGGCACAGGTCCGCGCTATTGCCCGAGTATCGAGGACAAACTGCGTACTTTTGCCGGCAAGGACAGTCATCAGCTTTTTTTGGAACCTGAAGGCTGGGAAACGCACGAATATTACTTGCAAGGCTTTTCTTCTTCCTTGCCGATGGATATTCAGTGGCGGGCATTGCGGAAAATTGAAGGCTTGGAAAACGTCGAAATTTTTCGTCCCGGCTATGCAATAGAGTATGATTATTTCCCGCCGGTGCAGTTAAAGCATACGCTGGAAACAAAACGTATCAAAAATTTATACTTTGCCGGGCAAATCAATGGAACTACCGGCTACGAAGAAGCCGCCGCACAGGGTTTAATGGCTGGTATAAATGCGCATTTAAAACTTGCAGGAAAGCAGCCGTTTATCCTTCGTCGCGATCAGGCGTATATAGGTGTTCTGATTGATGACCTTGTCACAAAAGGTGTTGACGAGCCTTACCGGATGTTTACTTCAAGGGCGGAATACCGTATTTTGCTCCGTCAGGATAATGCAGATATGCGGCTTACGGAATTATCACATGCTGCCGGTTTGGCTTCCCCCGAACGCTACAGGCAGTTTTTGGCAAAAAAACAAGCCATAGAAAATTTGGTGGCTGCGTTTAAGGAAACGTCTGTTCGCCCCGAAGAAATAAACCCGTGCCTGCAAGCGGTGGGCGCTGTTCCAGTAACCCAAAGCAAAAAATTTGAGGAAATCTTGCACCGTCCCGAATTTTCATTGGCTCGTTTATACAAAACGGCCGCTGCCGGTCACGCCGAAGCCACCGCCCAACCGCAGGACGACGCCATTTGCAGGATTGTTCCGCCAGGAACGCCGGTGGAAGTGGTCGAAGCGGCAGAAATTTTGGTGAAATATAGCGGCTACATCGAACGCGAACGCTTGTTGGCAGATAAAATGAACCGCCTTGAAAATATCCGGATACCGGCGAATTTCGATTTTGAAAAATTATCGTCCTTGTCTATGGAGTCGCGGATAAAGCTAAACCGCCACCGCCCGGATACCATTGGGCAAGCCTCCAGGATACCCGGCGTTTCGCCTGCCGATATTTCAGTGTTGCTGGTATTTTTCGGTCGCTAATGTTCCACGTGGAACAATTATTGAGATAAAATAATATTATTTACTTATTATCAAGCATTATTACATCGTTATATTAACCAGTTATTATATCAATTTATGGCTATCATTTTACAAAAAACCAACCCCTGCACTACGCCACAAACCTATCATTTAAAAACGGAAGATTTTTCGGAATTGGTCGAAGGATTTACTTTAAGCGGGAATATTGTGGATCTGGAAAAACAGGAATTATATTCCGGGCGGCTACATATAGCCGGCGGGAAAATTGTGCGTATCGAACGGGGACCGGTCGCGGAAACGCATTATATTCTTCCCGGATTTATCGATGCGCATGTACATGTGGAGAGTTCCCTGCTGGCGCCTTCGGCTTTTGCACGTGCAGCGGTGAAGCAGGGAATCGTGGCGGCGGTTGCCGACCCGCATGAAATTGCCAATGTGATGGGGGTAGCGGGAGTGCAGTATATGCTGGAAGACGCCCGTTCCGCCGGGTTTAAATTTTTCTTTGGCGCGCCCTCCTGTGTGCCGGCGGCGCCCGCCGATACTTCCGGCGCGACGTTGGATTTGTTCCACGTGGAACAATTGTTACAACGCGACGATATTTATTTCCTTTCCGAAATGATGAACTATCCCGGCGTACTTTCCGACGACCCGGAGGTAATGGGCAAAATTGCCGCAGCGAAAAAATGCGGCAAGCCGGTGGACGGGCACGCACCCGGAATGAGTGGCAACAACCTGAAAAAATATGTGCATGCCGGCATTTCAACCGACCACGAATGTGAAGACATTTGCGAAGCGGAAGAAAAAATAGACGTCGGCATGAAAATTCTTATCCGGGAAGGCAGCAGGGCGAAAAATTTTGACCAGTTGTATCCGTTGATTAACCGCTATCCTTCATCGGTGATGATTTGCACCGACGATTGTTCCCCTTCTGATTTATTGAACGGCACATTGATAAATATTCTTAAAAAAGGACTTGGTAAAGGATTAAATTTCTTTAATTTATTGCGTGCATTGTCATGGAATACTGTAAATCATTACAAATTACCGGTTGGTTTACTGCGAACAGGAGACTTTGCTGATTGTATTGTAGTAGATAACCTCGATGATTTAACGGTATTACAGACGTATATAAATGGGGAAAAAGTATATGACAAAGAAGGAAAAGTTCCGGTAAATATAAATAAAGTGCAGATAATTAACAGATTTAATGCTTCGCCAATTAAAAAAGAACTGTTGGAAGTGAAAAAGCAATCCGGAAATGTTCGCGTGATAGGATTGATAAACAAAAGTTTATATACAAAATCACTGGTTCTTCCGGCAAGTATACTGCAAAGCAGCAAAGAAGATACCCGGTTGTCATCAAATGTTAAAGAGGATATTTTGAAAGTGGTGGTGCTAAACCGTTATAAACAGCGGACGCCACCGGCGATTGGCTTTGTACAGGGGTTCGGCTGGCGGCAGGGAGCTTTATGTACCAGCATCGCTCACGACAGTCATAATATTATTGCTGTGGGTGTTAATGATGATTCATTGACGCAAGCCATGAATACTGTAATTGTAAATAAAGGAGGCATTGCTTGTTATGACGGGAAGCAAACGCAGTTCTTGTCCTTGCCCATTGCCGGTTTAATGAGTCCCGAGCCGGCAGAAACAGTTGCACAGCAATACGATGCCTTGTGCCGACAGGCAGTTGCATTAGGTGGCCTGTTGGATGCGCCGTTCATGGCGTTATCATTTTTGTCGTTAATAGTAATTCCGGAACTAAAAATTTTCGACAGGGGGCTGTTTGACGTATCCCTTTTCCAGCCGGTGGATTTATTTGTATAACGTCCCCAGCGTTTTGGTAATTGAATATTAGCATAAGATGGACAAAATAATATGCATGATATGAGAAGAATAGAAAAAATTTCAGTGAATAAAAACTATCCGGCAGTGAGTGTCGGCGCGATGGACGAATCGAAGGATTATTCTTTTATCCATCCCTAAATAAAGCAGGAAGTCAGGGGCAAAGTATTCGTCGAGGAAGCGATAAAAGCCATAGGAACAGAAATTTCGTTTACGGCATTGCCACCCCTGTATTCGTATGATTTACGCAAGCGAATACGTATAAATCGTAAGAATGCAGAGAATGATTTTTTTATGCTAACTTTGCACCGAAAAATCGAAAGAAAATGATTGAAAAAGACAGGAAACACAAGTATTACAAACAATAAACCAAAACGTTAAAATGGCAAAAATAAATGTAAAAAATACGGATTTGACCATTATTCAGTATAATAATGAGGATTATGTTTGCATCACTGATCTTGCACGGTATAAAAACGCCGAACACACGGATGATGTAATAAAAAATTGGCTGAGAAACAGAAACACCATAGAGCTGTTGGGTATTTGGGAATACTTGCATAACCCGAATTTTAAACCCGTCGAATTTGACGGGTTTAGAAAGGAAGCCGGACTAAACAGCTTTGTAATGACCCCGAAAAAATGGATTGAAGCGACAAATGCCATAGGAATTATTTCCAAATCGGGACGTTATGGCGGAACGTATGCCCACA
>JAITKG010000102.1 GCA_031278495.1 Prevotellaceae bacterium
AAAACATTTACCGTAAAAGAACAGCACAACAAATTATCCCTGACGGTCAAGAATGTCCCCACTGTCCGGACAGCCATACATGAACTAAAAGCTATGAACTAAGAGTTATGAACTAAGAACTAAGAGTTAAGAGTTGCTGGCGCGGCTAACTCTTAACTCCCCCGCCGCGTCAGCCAACTCTTAGTTCTTAGTTCTTAACTCTTAACTCCCCCCGCCGCGTCAGCCAACTCTTAGTTCTTAGTTCTTAACTCTTAACTCCCCCCGCCGCGTCAGCCAACTCTTAGTTCTTAGTTCATAACTCTTAACTCCCCCCGCCGCGTCAGCCAACTCTTAGTTCTTAGTTCTTAACTCTTAACTCCCCCGCCGCGTCAGCCAACTCTTAGTTCTTAACTCTTAACTCATAATTATTTCTTATCTTTGCAGACAATTATAAACATATTAAAACAATTAAATTATGGCAATTCTTTTTAATGCAAAAGAAGTGATGCACCGCGAGGCGTCGCAAGGCTGACCGGGCACGTGGTCAGCGCCTGACCGCGCATGTGGTCAGCACCTGACCGCGCATGTGGTCAGCGCCTGACCGCGCATGTGGTCTAATACCTGACCGCGCACGTGGTCTAATACCTGACCGCGCACGTGGTCTAATACCTGACCGCGCATGTGGTCTAATACCTGACCGCGCATGTGGTCAGCGCCTGAACGAGCACCCGTTCAGCGCCTGAACGAACACCCGTTCCAATACCTGAACGAGCGCCCGTTCTGCGCCTGAACGAGCGCCCGTTCAGCGCCTGAACGAACACCCGTTCCAACACCTGAACGAGCGCCCGTTCCAATACCTGAACGAACACCCGTTCCAACACCTGAACGAGCGCCCGTTCCAATACTTGAACGAGCGCCCGTTCCAATACCTGATTGACCTTCAGTTAGTAACTGACCTGTAAATAAACAATAAACAAATGAACAATGAATAGTGAATATCCGCATGAAGCGCCGTGTCCCGTGCGCCGTGCCCCGTGTTCCATACGGCATGAAGCGCCGTGTCCCGTGCGCCATGCCCCGTGTTCCATACGGCATGAAGCGCCGTGTCCCGTGCGCCGTGCGGCATACGCTGCGCTTGCCCCCCTTTCCTGGATTTATGGTTTGGTGATTACGTTACGGAACAAGTGCTATGACTGGCATATCTTCCGGTCAACGGCATTCCCCCTGCCGGTGATAGCAGTGGGGAATATTACCGCCGGCGGCACAGGCAAAACGCCGCACACGGAACTGCTGGTAACCCTCCTCCGCAGCGAACGGCTGCCGGCGGTGCTGTCGCGCGGCTACAGGCGGCGGACAAAGGGTTTCCGCTATGTGGAAACGACCGATACGGCAGCCGTAGCCGGCGATGAACCGCTGCAACTGAAACAAAAATTCCCCGCGCTCACGGTAGCCGTAGACGCCGACCGCGCCAACGGCATCCGGCAGCTGATGGCAGCGGCGGAGCCGCCGGATGTAATCATCCTCGACGACGCTTTCCAGCACCGCCGCGTGCGCCCGTCGCTGTCGCTGCTGCTTGTCGACTATCACCGCCCGCTGCACCGCGACCACCTGCTGCCATGGGGACGCCTGCGCGACCGGCGTAACCAGCTCCGCCGCGCCGATATTGTCTGCATCACCAAATGCCCGCCGCACCTTCCGCCCGAAAAACAGCAGGAAATGGCAGCGCACTTTCCGGCGCGCCTGCAGTCGCAATTATTTTTCACCACCTTTGCCTACGGCATGCCGCAACCGGTTTTCAGCTTCCGGCTTCCGGCTCCCGTCCCCCTGCCCCCGTCCCCCTGTATCCTCTTGACCGGCATTGCCCAGCCTGCCCCGCTGGTACAATATTTACAGGAACAATTACGCCCGCCCCTGCAACACCTTGCCTTCCGCGACCACCATATATTCACGGCTGCCAGCGTCCGGAAAATAAACGCCGCCGCGCGCCGGTATCCCGACGCACCGGTATTCACCACCGAAAAAGACGCCGTGCGCCTGCGTGAAACCGCCGGTCTGACCGATGAAATAAAACAACGCCTGTTCTTCCTCCCCGTAACCGTACATTTCCTGACGGAAGAAAACACGCAAACGCCCGGACAACAACTGGAAAAACAGGAAACATTCAAAAAAATCATCATCGAACAATTATGGAACCCACGCCTGCAACCGTCGAACAACTGTTAAGGAATATCCTGCATCCCGCCTCCGGCAAGGACATTGTAACAGCCGGACTGGTAGAAAATATCCGGGTCGATGGAAAGAAAATCCATTTGCGGCTGGTCTTCCCGCAGCCCGACCCGCTGGCGGCGCAACTCAAAAAGGAAATAGAAACCATCCTCTCCGCCACCTTCCCCGATGCCGGAATAAAAGGCAATATCATGGAATTGATACGGGACAAAAAACCGGCGGCGAAACCGCCAGCTACAACCGAATACAATGGACTGACGGAAGTAAAAAACATCCTGGCGGTGGCTTCGGGAAAAGGCGGCGTAGGGAAATCAACGGTAGCGGTAAACCTTGCGGTGGCGCTGGCTGCCATGGGTTGCAGGGTGGGCTTGGCAGACGCCGACATCTATGGACCTTCCGTACCGAAAATGATTGCAGCGGAAAACGAACAGCCCCTCATGCAACAGTCCGGCGGCAAAGAACAGATCCTGCCCGTAGAACGCTACGGCGTAAAATGGATGTCTGTCGGTTTCTTCGTACCGTCCGGGCAGCCGCTCATCTGGCGCGGACCGATGACCACCGGCGCCCTGCGGCAACTCGTCAGGCAGGCAGCATGGGGCGCGCTCGACGTGCTGTTGATTGACCTCCCGCCCGGCACCGGCGATATCCACCTGAACATTATCCATGAACTCCCGCTCACGGGCGCAATAGTAGTCAGCACGCCGCAAGCCCTTGCCCTCGCCGACGTGGAGAAAGGCGTAAACATGTTTTTAAATAAAAACGTCCGCGTAAACGTACTGGGAATAGTGGAAAACATGGCATGGTTCACGCCCGCAGAGCTGCCGCAAAACCGTTACTACCTCTTCGGGAAAGGCGGCGCAAAGGCATTAGCCCAAAAAATGCGCCTCCCACTGCTCGCACAAATACCCTTAGTGCAAAGCATCTGCGACAGCGGCGACAGCGGCATACCCGTCGCCCTGCTGGACACCCCGGCAAGCGCCGCCTTCCGCCAGCTTGCCAGCGCCGTGAAAGCGGATTTACGGATTTAACGGCGCACGGGGAACCGCAATAAGAGCATATTTTTTAACCATATTTGATAAATACTGCAAAAATAATATTATCATTTATGCAACCGCTTGCATCCTGCTTTTTGACCATTAAGCCTTAAACAGAAAAATAAAAAGTAGACGAAGAAGTTTATTTTATCGGGAAGAAATATTTCTATATTGAGCGTGAGTTTGCCTTACTTGCGCTCAACGGTGTAACTGTAAATATTCTCCCCTTTGTGGTTAATGAAAAAGAATTTGAACGACCGGGCGTCTACCGAACAGATGGTGAATCCCTCGTCGGGACTGCAAAACACCGTTCCATCCACAGCTTTCACCGGACGCGCCAGCGAACCGGCAGAATTGACCACATAATTTACTTTCGACGCGGCGGGGCGGATGTGCTGGAAATTGTGGATATGCCCGCAAAAATAAACATCTACGCCATGCTTTTCCAGCAAAGGAGCCAGGCGGTTTTGCATATCTATCCTTTCGTCTTCGTTTTTCTTCGTTTCCGCGTATACGGGGTGATGCCCGATTACGATTTTCCATTTTTCCGTAGCGTGAACCAGCACCGAGTCGATCCACCGGAGCTGCGCAACGTCGTCTTCCTTGCAGGCGTCGGGATAGGTTGCCGTATCGGCGCGGTACTTGTCGATTAGCGGGGAAGTATCGATAAAGACTAACAGGCACGAAGCGTTGTCTTCAGACGAAATCACTTTTGTGTAATACTTCGCAGGCGCATTCCAGCGACGGCTTATTTTTGAGTAGTCCAGCACAGCCTGCGTATTCCCCCGGTATTCGTGGTTTCCGCATACGGCGTTCCAGTCAATCATCAAATCGGGATGGTCGTAGATAAGCTCGTAATTGGTCATCCACAGCGGGTCGCTAACGCTGGCCACGCCTTCAAAATGATGAATGTCGCCGGCGGCGGCTACCATCTCTATGTCCATGTGTTCGGCGGTGTATCCCATCAGGCGGGCAACCGGCTTTTGTTCGTAATACCCGTTACGCCCCAAATCATTGGCAACAATGAAATTTACCGCCGTTTCCGACACTTCGGGCAACGCCACCAGCGGGCGATCACGGTCGCAGCCCGCCATCGTGTAGATGACTGCTAATAATAGTATGAAGAATCTTTTCATAATTTATAATTCAAATCTGTTTATCAGTACAAAGTTAAATATCTTATTTGTTTTTTAAAACACAAATCCAATGCAATGGCGTTTATTATTGCCCGAAAGCGCCGAAATAATTTGCGGGAGTCGGTGTTTTATAGGTTTCGCCGTTCAGCGTAAGCCCGGCGGCGCTGAAATAGGGTGCAAAACCTGTCCGCACTTTGCTTGCATCCAGTGCGGGCGAGCCTGCCTGCAAATGGAAATCCCATGCCTGATTGTAATTGAAATCTCCCACCGGATTGGTCAGGAACGGGAAAGAAACAAACTTCGGGTCGTTGCCGCCTGCAACGTTTCCGCGAATGTCATGCGTACCGTACACCACGTCTTTCACTCCGTCTTTGAAACCGTCGTAAGCCGTTTTTGTGCCGTTTTGCTGGTGTTGCGGAACTTGGCTTTCGGCAGTTCCCGAAGCGTAGAAGTTATAGTCGATGATGCTTTCCGGCACTACGCCTTCTTCGCCGCCTTCGCCGAAATTGGGCGCCTTAGCCCCGAACATGCAATTTACGATTATATTGTTGAAGACATTTACAAAGCCGCCTTCCGCCCAAACCGAGCCGCCTTTGGGTTTACCCGGATCGCGCCGCCAGCCGGCGTTGATGATGGTGTTGTTGTAGGCGTTGATCTGCGCCTGAAAGCGGTCGCCGCCGATGCCCGAATTGGACAGTTTGAACGCGTTGGTATTGGGGCTGTACATCAAATTGAAAGCGGCATCGACTTTGCAGCCGGCTTTTACGTTGATGGCTTCGCCGCCTTCGTCGCCTACGGCATAGAAGAGGTTATTGGTGAAAATACATTCGCCGCCCTGCACGTAAATAGCGTCTTCGCCGGTGTAGCGGAAGGTGGAGTGGGTAATTACGTACTTTCCGGCAGGATTGTTGGTGTTGAAAGCCACCATTCCTTCACCGCCTTCGGGCTTGAACAGTCCCTTTACAACCGACGGCGAGGCTTGGGTGGTAATTGCCCCAGTGTATTCTACCAACACATGATCGAGCAGGATTTCGGCGCAGCTCCTTGCCCCGATAATACCTCCCCAGTGCCGCCCGCTTGTTCCATTGTCGCGGTTTCCGGCGGGAACGGTAAAGGTTATGGGGGCTTCTTCCGTGCCGTAGCAGTAGAGGTTTCCTTCCACGATAAATTCGATTTTCGTATTGTTCCCGTCCTGCGCATCGGCGCTTATAATCACTTCCACGCCTTCTTCGATGGTGAGCGACTGCCCCGCCGGAACGTAAACCTGTCCTTCAATACTCACTACGGTGTATTTTTTCCATACGCCCTGCACCGCTGTTGCCTGTCCGCTCTTTGAGCCGAAGGTTACCGGGTCGTTGGCGGTTACGGTTACGCTTGCTTTAGCCTGTTCCCCGCTGTCGTCCGACGTAGCGGTGATAGTAGCATTGCCAAGTTTGTTGGCGGTTACTTCGCCCGCTTCGTTTACGCTCACTATTTCCGGCGCGGCGCTTTCCCACCGGACATTTTTATTCGCTGCATTTTCGGGGAAAAATGTAATCTCCAATTGCTTCGATTCGCCGGGTTTCAGCGTTAAAGAAGCAGGCGCTACGGTAATTGCTTTTACCGAGAGGTCTTCTGTTTTCTTGTCGCAACTTGCAGACATAAAACTGCCGGCAATAAATGCCAGCCATGTAAATACATGAATTTTTGTTTTCATTTTTTTAATTTTTAATATGGTGTTTATAATTTATACCGTAATCCAATTTGCAGGTTTTGCCCGTAATAATCACGGCGCACGAGCGTGCCGTCCTTATATTTTTCGTAGTCCTGCACTTTTTCATTTGCCGGATTTTGTTTTTTCAGGTAGAGCGTCATGGGCGTATCCAGCAGGTTGACGGCTTTCACGAAAACCGTGATGCCGTATTTGATTTTCTTTTCGAGTGAAATGTCCGTTTGCAGGTAACCGCCCTGCCAAATATCGTTGTCGAGGTAGCGGGAAACGGCATACAGGCGGTCGCCGGTGTAGGAAAACGCCAACTGCCCGTCCCATCCATGCCGGATATTTTTGTATAACAGCGAAAAGTTCGCCACGTGTTTTGCCTGTCCGTAAAGCGGGCGGGTTTGTTCCACATTTTTTACCAGTATCTTTTCCGACGAAGCGGGGTCGGGGTTATCGTAATTGAACAGTTTGGTAGTGGTTATTTGCGATTGCGTGAACGTGTAGTTCGCTTTAATCCCAAAAGAATGGAAATATTTTGTGAAGTCAATTTCCAAGCCGTAATTGTCGGCGTCGCCGAAGTTGGTCGGCGAATAAAACGTTCCCTGCCCTTCCGCCAAAATACCGTATTCGATGGGATCGTGCAGCCGTTTATAAAACAGGCCGACCATCAACTGTTCCGAAGGACGGGGAAAATATTCGTACCGGAAATCCACATTATGGGCAACCGTGTGTTTCAACTCGGGGTTTCCTCTTTCCGTGTAGTCTTCGTTCAGGATTTGATAGGGCACAATTTCAAAGAAACCGGGACGGTTGAGCGAACGGTAATAGGACACGCGGAAATTGTTGTTTTCCCAAGGCGAATATTTGATGTGCAGGCTCGGCAGCCAGTCCGAATACTGTTGTTCCCCTTCGTTCTTCACGCCTTCGATAGCATGTTTCAGCAGATAGCCCTGCCGGGTGGTTTCGAGGCGCAATCCGGCGATAACCTGCCACTGCTGTTGTTGCCATTTGGCTTGTCCATAGAAGGCGGCGATTTTTTCCGAAGCGTCATAATTCAACTGGTTGCCTACGGAGCCGTAGGGATTGTGCACACGGAACTTTATTTCGCTGTAGTCGTTCCAGTCAATTCCTTTAATCAGGTTGTTGTTCATCGACGGTTTGCTTTCGTCGTAAGGGAGGAAAAGGTAGGCGTTGTAGAAATTGCTGCGCTGTTTGTCGCGATACATTCCGCCGCCGGAAAAGTCTATGTTATAACTCCTGTCGGGAAAAGCGGCATACAGCAGGTTAAGGTATCCCGCCCAGTCGCGGTCGTTGTTGTGTTCCCAGCGGCGTTCAGCGCCGTAGGGAGTCGTTACGACGGAAACAGCATTCATTTGTCCGTTTTGTACATGTGCGCTGGTATACACCGAGCTGTTATCCGGCGTTTCGTTAAACGCTTTGGAATACGCCGCCGACCAGTCTATTTTCAGTTTTTCGCCCGGCAGGAAATAATGCAAGCCTTTGAGCGTACTGTTCATGATTTGCTGGCGGGTCATGCGGAAACGCGTATCGAAACCCAAATTATAATTGCCGTTTGCCGGGTCGTAGCCGATGTTCAGTTCGGTTTTGGTATTGTCGCGCACCTGCGCATTGGCGAAGTCCATATAGGCGTTATACCATTGGAGTTTGTGCTGTGGTGAAAGACGGTAATCTAATTTGGCATGGATCCCGTAGCGGGTTTGCCGTTCGGAATAGGTGCGTTCGTTCCTGCCTGTCAGTACCGGCAGGTTGGAAGCGTCGCTTGTCGCGGTTGTATGATCAAAGTATAAGCTGTTGCTTCCGCGATAGCTGTTTTGGAAACTTCCTGCAAGCATGATGCCTAATCGATTTTTTAGCAGGCGGTCGCCGTAAGAGAACCCGGCGAAAAGACTGAGGGGCGCATTTCCTGCCTGTAATTTTATCACGTTTTCGTTAAAATCACGCGCTTTCGTGGGATAGTTTTCGCCATAGATTTCATAAGGCGACTGTTTGGCGATGGCGCGGGTATCGTATGAATAATAATCCCGTCCCCAGTAGAGGGCGTTGTACCCGGTGGAGAAGTTGGCGGTGATTTGCCGTTGTACTGGGGCGTCTTTCATGACCATATTAACCGCGCCCCCCACAGCGTCGCCTTCCATGTCGGCAGTTAAAGCCTTCGTTACTTCCAGCCGGTCGAGCAGCTCCGACGGGAAAATATCCAGCGGGACGAAACGGTTTTTGTTATCGGGACTGGGGATTTTAATACCGTTCACCAGCGTATAGTTGTATCGCTTGTCCATTCCCCGCAGGATGGCGTATTGCCCGTCGCCGCTGCTGTTGCGTTCCACTGCAACGCCAGACATGCGCCCAATCACATTTGCCACCGTAACATCGGGCGACAGTTCAATGGCTTTGGCGCTAACAATGTTCATCACATTAACCGCGAGTTTTTCCATATCGCGCGCGCCGTTGTCCGAATTACCGGACGCGCCATACACCACCACTTCGTCTATCCGGATGGCGAGCGGTTTCAGCAGGATGGTCAGTTCGGCGTTGGCGTCTTCCACCGGATACTCGGCGGTGGTATACCCGAGATAGCTACATATTAAAATATGGGAACGGTCGAATTTCTCAATGGAAAAACTGCCGTCCAAGCCGCTCAGTGTGCCATTCACCGGGTACTCTTTCCATACGAGCATTACGCCTGTCAGTTCTTCGCCGGTATCGGCGTCCTTCACAAGCCCCTTCACAGCGGCAACCGACTGCATTGCCGTCAGCAACAAAAGGGGCAATAATATCCATCTGCAATTCATTTGTTTTTCCAATTTCTGATTGCAAAAGTATCAGCGCATTGTTACAAAGCGAACAGGAAAATGTTACAAAACTGTGAAGATATCTCAGCCCGATATTAGACGATTATCTTTTTAATCCGAACGGTATACGGAACAGGCGTTTACAAAGCAATGGTGTTTAAAACGCCGGTTCGACGTAAGAAAAAGTAAATCGCAGCAAAGGATTGTTGTAAAATTCATGAATTTATACAAACTGATTCTTATTTGATGAAACTAATGACAAAAAAAATTGAAAAAAAATTTGCTGGTAAAAAAAATTGTTTTACATTTGTGCCATATTTATGCTCTTTTATATATTGGAACTTTTATTCTGTTTCTGAAAACTACAAACTTCAAGACACAACGAATAAGGGTGAAACTCCATGTACAGAAACGTGGGCTTTTAACTTATGATTGTGTCGGGTGTTGTAGTACCTCAGAAATATTAAGTGAAGTTCACGTTTCGACTTTTTATGATAACATCAGTAAAAATCGAAAAATTGGCAGCGAATAAAAAATCGTAGCGAGGGGTTGTTTTATGAAGTGTTTGTGTTTGGTAGATTATAACAAAGCAACCCCAATGCTGCAAAATATAAAACACAGGCAATAGACATTAACAAACCATAAAATTAAATGTTATGAGAAAAAAAATTTCAATTACACTACAAATGCGCTTAGCCGCAATGTTATTATTCCCTTTTTTGGGGGTAGGGAGCTTGCCTCTTTTCGCTGCCGTTAAAATAACGCCGCTGGCAACAAATTATTCCACAAAAGAAATAACTTTCAAAGTGGAGTGGTCGAATACGTCTGTTCCACACAACAACCGCGTATGGATATGGATAGATTTCTGTCCGGTAAGCGGCGTAACGCCCCAAAGTTTTTCGACAGCGACTATTACCAGCCCTGATAAAACAGGCGGTAATGGGACTATCACAGGGTCAAATGGACGTGGCTTTTTTATAGAATATGCCGCCACCAACGCTGGTACAACCGTTACCGCCACATTGGACAACGCCACCGGCAAATTCAACTGGTGCGCCTACGGCTGCGACATGCCGCCGAATGCTACGGTAAATGCCGGCGGCGGCTATACATTGCGCGGCACAAAACCGTTTACCATTAACGGCAACCAACCCGTAGATGCGCTTACTTTTGGCGCAGGCACGTGTATAACGTCTATTACCGACCCTACCGGTCGCCCCGACGGCTTTGCAGACACGCCAACTATCAGCAGCCCGAACAGCCCGTCGCGTTGTAATGCCGGCGCAGTTATGCTATCTGCCACTGTAAGTGGAGGTACTACTACTGCCATGACTTATACGTGGACTATTGGCGCAAACCCCTACACGAACCAAACCAACAGTTATACGACTGAAACGCTAAACGCTTCTGCCGCCTATACGGTGAAGGTAATAAATGCCAATAATTGCGAAAG
>JAITKG010000117.1 GCA_031278495.1 Prevotellaceae bacterium
TATCGGGCGTATTGTTGATTATTTTAAACGGGATGGACTGCCAATGCCGGACTTCAGGAATATTTCCGGGGGGTTTCAGGTTACTGTTTATGGAAAGGAATATGATGACGCCCCAATAGGCACCCCAACGATTACGAAGGGGGAGAAAAAAGTATTGGCGTTAATACAGAATGACAATTTTATAAAACGGGAAGAAATAGCAGATTTATTGGGTATCAGTGTAAATACTGTAAAAGCCTTTATATCGGGATTAAAGAAAAAAGGCGTATTAGAACGAGTGGGGAATAATAAAACCGGACATTGGAAAATAAACTTTCAAACAGCATCCCCCCAATCATCGAAATGTTAACTTTAATAGATTTTTAAGTAAATGCCTTCCCCCTTCGCCCGCCAGCGCGACACCATGGACTGCGGAAAGCGAATGAAGATGGGGGAAGCCGCTACGCGGCAGGGTGATGGTGGAAATGGGTGAAGCGCATTTCATTCGCTTCTTCTTTTCCGCCACCGCCAGCAATGGAATAAAGCCGGACAGGCCATATCCTTCGGTATAAAAGGATATGCAACTTCAATATGAGGAAAAGCAGATCAAAACCTTTTTGAATTAACTTAAAAAAGAAAGATAATAGCTTCATACGATGTAACTATGATGATATTACAGCCTCAATTTATAATTCGTGCTGCGTCCGCCCTGTCCGTCTTGTTGTAAAATCCCTTTTTCGATTAAATCCTTTATATCGCGCAAGGCGGTATCGGTGGAACACTTAGCCATTTTTGCCCATTTGGAAGATTTTAACTTTCCTTGAAAATCGCCGTCCAACAGTTCATTAAGCATTAGGCGTTGACGTTCGTTTATTCCAGTATGTTTGTACAAATTCCAAAATTTGGCTTTTTGTAAAATATTTTCTGTTGTTTTTTCCGAAGCGAGCAATGCGTTCTTCATGCAGTTTAAAAAGAATTGCAGCCATTCGGTAATATCGCTATCGCGGTATTGCGCTTTTTGCAGTACCCCGTAATACTGTTTCTTTTCCAACAGTATTTGGCTTGATACGCTGTAAAACCGTTGTTGGCTTTTTTCGGCGCGCGCTAACTGTAAATCGCTAATTGTCCTTGCAATTCGTCCGTTGCCGTCGTCAAAAGGATGGATGATGATAAACCAAAAATGTGCAATGGCGGCTTTAATTATTGCATCAACAGTTTGTTCGTTATTAAACCATTCCAAAAATTTATCCATTTCCTGTTTTACAAATTGTGGCGACATGGCTTGGTAATGGATTTTCTCACTGCCCATCGCACCTGAAACCACCTGCATTTCGCCACTGCGGTAGCATCCCGCATCAATTTTGTACATTCCGCTGTATCCCATAGGAAACAAAGCGGCATGCCAACCGAATAATCGTTCTTCCGTCAATGGTTGTGCATAGTTTTGCGTGGCGTCGAGCATCATTTCCACAACCCCTTCGATATTTCGTGCAGAAGGAACTAATCCTGCAGTGTTTATTCCCAAGCGGCGGGCAATGGAAGAACGCACTTGTTCGTAGTTTAAAATCTCACCTTCTATTTCGGATGATTTCAGCACATCGTCAGTAAATGTGTGGAGCAGGGTTTCTTCTTTTTGGTAAAAGCCCACGGTGTTCATTATTCCATTGAAATTTCCCTGCAAATAACGAACTTCCCCGTAAATCTCACTGATTGCCTGCTGCTGCCAAGTGAAGTCTGTCCAGTTTTTCTGTTGATAAATATACTTTGCCATATTTTCATGCATTTTGCGGCAAATATAAGCATTATTTTCCGCATTTTTGCGGCGAATAGGCGCTTTTTTTCGCCGCAATGAGAAAAACCGGCTTTATCTTCCCCAACGCTATTGTAACGCTGTATCTTTTACCTGTTCCATATTAAACAGTTATTTTTAGCGGCATGTCCACAATGGAAATGCAGCATCAACGGGATGCTTTAATAGCAATTAAATATAAGAGTGAGTAATCGCGCACAGCGCATTTCATTCGCTTCTTCTTTTCCGCCACCGCCACCATTCGCCGATCCACAGCACAAGCGACGTGCCGCCGATAATTACCAGCCAGTCGCGGAAGCGCAAGGGAGCAGTGCGGAAAGCTTCGCCGCCCCATTGCACGATGACTATTTGCAGGACGAATATCAACGCCGCAATAGTTATAAACGGTTTACTGTTTTTCAGGTTATGGAATGCAGACGTCGTTACGCCGGTACAACGCGCGTTGAACAAATTCCAAAATTGCAACAGCACGAATGTTGTAAAGAATACCGACTGTTCATAAAGCGTGAGTTCCTGCCCGGTGTAAAGGAAATACCCCAATAATCCCAATAATATTGCAAGGAAAACGCCGGCTTGCGAGAAAATAGCCGTTGCCATCGGGCGGGTGATAATGAAGTCCGACGTACGGCGCGGCGGGCGGTTCATCAGTCCGTTGCCGGGCGGTTCGGTAGCGAGGGCAAGGGCGGCAAAAGTATCCATAATAATATTTACCCACAACATTTGCGTTACCGTCAGGGGCAAGCGCACCCCCATGAACGGTCCAATAAAAGCCACTAATAACGCCAGCACGTTTATGGTCAGTTGGAATTGTACGAACCGCTGGATATTGCGGTAAAGCGACCGTCCCCAGCGCACGGCGTTTACAATGCTGTTGAAGGAATCGTCAAGCAGGATGATGTCGCCGGCGTTTTTCGCCACCGACGTACCAGAGCCCATCGCCAGCCCGACATTGGCATAATTGAGCGCCGGCGCATCGTTGGTGCCGTCGCCGGTAACGGCTACTACCTGCCCGGCTTGTTGCAGCAGTTTCACCAGGCGAAGTTTGTCGCCCGGACGTGCACGCGACATGATTTTAATCTGTGCGGCTATTTGGCGCGCTTCGTCGTCGGGGAGGGCGGCAAAATCGCCGCCTGTAATATGCCGCCCGCCATCTTCATCGGAGCTGTCCCAAAGCCCTGTTTGCCGCGCTATTTCGATAGTGGTAGCCGACGTGTCGCCGGTAACTATTTTCACTTCTATGCCTGCCCGCAAGCAGTCTTTAATGGCATCGGTTACGCTGGGGCGCACCGGGTCGGCAATGGCTACAAAGCCAAGAAACGTCATTCTTGATAGTTGTTCGTCAAGCGTTCCCGCAGGATAGGCGGGGGCTTTGCGGTAGGCAAAAACCAACGTACGCATGGCGTGTTGCTGGTAGCTTTGCAGCGTGTGCATGGTTGTTTCGGGGATGCTTGCCGCAGTGCATTTTTCCAGTACAATTTCCGGCGCGCCTTTGATGAAAATAAACGGTTTGCCGCCGGCGGACTGTATATGCGTCGCCATGTATTTCTTTTCGGTCGTAAACAGCGAACGCTCTACTATCGTAACATCCCGGCGGATTTTTTGATAATCTGCACCCTGTTTGCGCAACCAGTAGAGCAATGCGCCTTCCGTCGGATTGCCGAGTGGCGCGCCGCTTTCGTCGTCGAGGTGGGCGGTGGTGTTTGCGGCAATAGCCAGTGCAACGAAAGGATGCAGGCGTTTTTCGTCGTCTTTCACGTATGGCCGCGCAGGGTGCAATACATAGAAATGCGCTGCCTGTACGCGCATGTGGTTTTGCGTGAGCGTGCCGGTTTTATCGGTGCAGATAACAGTAGTGGCGCCCATCGTTTCGCAGGCGTGCATGCGGCGTACCAGATTGTTGGTGCGCGTCATGCGGCGCATGCTGTAGGCAAGGCTCATGGTAACGCTCATTGCCAACCCTTCGGGAACGGCGACGACAATCAACGTAACGGCGACCATAAAATAAGTAAGCAGCCGGCTGAAAGTAGCCAACGACCATGTAAAGGGTATGCCGGCTACGGCGTCGCGTGCCACCAGCAGTACGAAAGTGCCGGCGGCAACGGCAAAACCTATTTTCCCGATAACTTTACTTAACCGGTGCAACTGTTTATTCAACGGCGTTTCTTCGCTGTTTGTCCCGGTGGCTTCACGCGCGGTTTTCCCGATTTCCGTAGCGTCGCCTACAGCCGTTACGCGCAGCACGCCCTGCCCTTCGGTAATGGTTGTGCTGCGCAGCACCATGTTGGGCGGATAAGCCGTAGTATAACTGCCTGCCGGTCCGGCTGTTTTGTGCGACGGCAAGGATTCGCCGTTGAGCGTCGATTCATTGACCGACAATGCCAATGCTTCGAGCAGGTCGCCGTCGGCAGGCGCTTCGTCGCCCTGTTCGAGTAACACGACGTCGCCCACTACCACGTCGCACTTGGGTATCTCGGTAGCCTTGCCGTTGCGGATGACCTTCACCGCCGCCTCGTTATTCACCTGATTGAGGATGTCAAATTCCTTGTCGGCTTTGTATTCATTTACAAAGGCTAACGCCGTCGCTAAAAACACCGCCAGCAGGATGCCCAGTCCTTCCACGTATGAACTGTCGGGGTCAAAATGAGCGGCTACCAGCGCAATGACCGCCGCCGCCATCAGCAGCCGGATGATGGGGTCTTTGAACTTTTCCAAAAACAATTTCCACCACGCTTTACGCGGCGCAGGGGTCAAGACATTCGTCCCGTGCTGGGCGCGCGACTGTAAGACTTCTTCGCTATTTAATCCATTGTGTTCCACGACACATTTATTATTTTATTACTCTTTTGTTTCTTGTTGAAACTTCTGGGTTTTATTTCCGGATATAAATACTATTTATCAGCGTATTGCAGCATACTATAACTGCTAAAAACATGCGGGGCTTATTCCATACAAAGTTTCGTTAAAACTACCTTTGCGCTAACCGTGTGCAAAGGTAAACAGAATTTTTAATCCTGCAAAAAAATATTTAAATGATTAGGGTCGGGCAACTTCTGATGGCAACCATTGGACAGGTGAATTATTTTCTGTACCTTTGAACTTTCATTTTTGTTCACAGTCTACCGAAATTTGACAGTACACTATAAATAAATCAATAAAAAAACGTCCAGTAACCATTTAATTAAACAGATGAAAAAATTAAACATCGCCATTGCCGGCGCCACAGGCGTAGTAGGGCAAACATTCCTGACGGTATTGGAAGAATCGCCGTTGGCTGTAGAAAACCTTTATTTGTATGCCTCCGCGCGTTCCGAAGGCAAAGTCATTGCTTTTCGGGGGAAAAATTACCGCGTCGAAACCTTGTGCGAAGCCTCTTTCGGGGGGCGCGCCATTGATTATGCGCTGTTTTCGGCAGGCGGGGAAACTTCCAAAAGGTTTGCGCCCTTAGCCGCCGCCGCCGGCGCTATTGTTATCGATAACAGCAGCGCATGGCGAATGGACGCCGGCGTGCCGCTGGTAGTGCCGGAAGTAAACCTTGACGACGCCCGCGTTACGCCGAAAGGCATTATTGCCAACCCCAACTGCTCGACCATACAGGCAATGTTGCCGCTTAAAGTACTGGCAGACCATTACGGGTTAAAACGGGTGATTTATGCGACGTATCAAGCCGTGAGCGGCGCGGGTTCAAAAGGTATCCGCGATTTGGAAGGCACGTTGCGCGGCGAAGCGCCGGCGCATTTTCCCTACAATATTTCCAAAAGCTGTATCCCGCATATCGACGTGTTTGCCGATGGCGACTATACGAAAGAAGAAATTAAAATGGTGAACGAAACGCGGAAAATCCTTCACCTGCCGTCGTTACCCGTTACGGCGACTTGCGTACGCGTGCCAATCCTTAACGGGCACAGCGTGGCGATTATGGCGGAAACCGAACGGCAGTTCGATATACCGGTTGTAAAGCGGCAGTTGGGCGAATTTCCCGGACTGGCGTTGCAGGACGATGTAGCCGGACATATTTACCCGGTAGCCGAACACGCCACCGGGCGCAATGAAGTATTTGTCGGGCGCATCCGCCGCGACCTGTCGCAACCGAACAGCCTGCACATCTGGTGCGTTGCCGACAATATCCGCAAGGGAGCGGCAGCCAATGCGGTACAGATAGTAGAACGCTTGGAATTATAAACTTTTAGCAGATGTAACGGGTCGCATAAGGCGGGCTTATTGGGAAGCAGGGGTAAGTTGATGGATGTTGGAGCTACCGCAAGTTAAACAATGAATATAAAAAACGTTGCAGAAGCATATAAAACAGGAAGTATGGAACAATTTATTGTATCGGCGCGGAAATACCGTCCCGTAACTTTTGAATCGGTGGTGGGGCAGGACGCTATAGCCACTACGTTAAAAAACGCTATCCAGCGGAAACAACTGGCGCATGCTTATTTATTTTGCGGACCGCGCGGCGTAGGCAAAACAACGTGCGCACGGATATTCGCAAAAACAATCAACTGCCTGCAACCCACCGGCGAACTCGAAGCCTGTGGCGTTTGCGAGTCATGCCAATCGTTTGCGGAAGGTCGCTCCTACTGTATCCACGAGCTGGACGCTGCGTCCAACAATTCGGTTGACGACATCCGCACGCTGACCGATCAGGTGCGCGTACCGCCGCAAATAGGGAAATACAGCGTATATATCATCGACGAAGTGCACATGCTGTCGGCGGCGGCATTCAACGCTTTCCTGAAAACGCTGGAAGAACCGCCGGCGCATGCGATTTTTATCCTCGCGACAACGGAAAAGCATAAAATCATACCGACCATCCTCTCGCGTTGCCAGATATACGATTTCAACCGCATCAGCATTGACCACATGGTCGGCTACCTCAAAAATATTGCGCAGAAAGAAGCCATTACCGTTGAAGACGCCGCCCTCAATATCATTGCCCAAAAAGCCGACGGCGCTATGCGCGACGCCCTTTCGCTCTTCGACCAGGCGGTGGTTTTCTGCGGAAATAACATTACCTACGGCGCGATTATTAAAAACCTGCACGTCGTCGATTACAAGTATTATTTTTCGCTTACCGGCTACCTGCTGGAACGCCGCTACGCCGACGCCCTGCTGCTGTTCGACGAAGTGCTGTCCAAAGGTTTCGACGCCCTGCATTTTATTGCCGGCTTGAGCGAACATTTCAGGAATTTACTGGTGTGCAAAGACGCCGTTACGCTCCGGCTATTCGAGTCGGGCGAAGCGTTCAAGAAAGATTACCTCGAACAAACGGCGCAATGCCCGGTAGCGTTTTTATTTGAAGCCCTCGCCATTGCCAATGCCTGCGAGATGGGCTACAAAAGCAGCGGCAATCCGCGACTGCATGTGGAGCTGGCTCTGTTGCGCCTTTCCAATGCCGGCGCAGAAAAAAAAAATGACGAACCCGTAGCCGCCACAAAGGACACGCCACAAAAGGAAACGCCGGCGGAAATAAAAAATAATGAACAGGTCGCCGGCGCAGAAAAACACATTCGCCTGCCGACCGCGCCGGCGGCGATTCCGCCTGCGCCGCCAGCCCCTATTTCAATAAAACTGCCGCCCCTCCCCAAAACCGGAAAAGAAGAAAAAAACGAAACTGTTTTGCGAAACAGGGATTTCTCGCAGGAACAGTTACTGGCGGCTTGGGAAAAGCTTATTGAAAGTAAAAAGGAAACCATTCCGCGACTGGCTGCCGCCCTCGATCTGGACGTCGCCAAACCTGCCTTGCAGGAAAACCGCCGTATTGCCTGCTTCACGGCAAATGCGCAGCAAAAGGACTGGATGGAAACAAATATAAAATCCGAAATAATCGCTTTCCTGAACGACGAATTACAAAACGACGACATCACGCTGGAACTGCTTATTACCCCGCACGAGCAACAAGAAAACCTCCTCTACACAAACGACCAGAAACTGCATTACCTCAGGACTAATTACCCGGCGGTCGAAGACCTCAAACAAGCATTAAAACTGGAAAGCTAAGAATAATTAAGAATTAGCGACACAACTTTCAACTTTCAACTTTCAACTAAATCAAGCATGAAACTACTTTTAATAAGCAACTCTACAAACGTCGGGGAAGGTTATTTGGAATACTGCCGGCAAAATATCGCCGGTTTTTTGCAGGCGGCGAATGTAACAAAGGTCTTGTTCTTTCCTTTCGCTGCCGTTACGTTTTCTTACGACGAATACCGGCAACGGGTACAAAATAAACTCGCGGCTTTCGGTATTGAAGTCGACAGTATCCACCGCTGCGCCGATGCGCGGAAAGCGGCGGAAGAAGCGCAGGCAATAGTTGTTGGCGGCGGAAATACGTTTCACCTCTTAAAAAACATACAGGCGTTGGGAGTGCTGGAAACTGTCCGCCGCCGCGTCAAAGGCGGCATTCCCTACGTAGGCTGGAGCGCCGGCGCAAACCTCGCCTGCCCTACTATCTGCACCACCAATGATATGCCGATTGTGACGCCGCTGGATTTTTCTGCCTTCAACCTGATTCCTTTCCAAATCAACCCGCATTATACCGACTTCTTCGACCCGAAGCACGGCGGCGAAACGCGCGAACAACGTATCGACGAATACCTTGCCGCCAACCCGGAAATGTTTGTAGCGGGACTGCGCGAAGCCTCCATGCTGTATGTAGAAGGACGCCGGATACGCCTGCACGGCGAACGACCGCTGCGGCTATTCAAATTTGGGCAACCGGCAAAAGAATACCGCGCCGGCGACGACCTGTCGTTTTTGATGGAAAAAATGTAAACGGACTCCTTTCAGGACGGGGTACCATCCCGGCAATTTTACAGGGACTTTACATATAGCAAACATTTTGTTATAAATTTGGAAACAATGTAACATATAGAAATGTTTTTGTTACAAATTCGTGTATTTCTTACCAATAATTGTAATACCTTTGCGCGTGATAATTTTACGCTTTAATCATGCCTGTTATTTACAGCCTACTAAATTACCCTTGTAATGCCTTGTCTATGCCGGCGTTAAGTACTCCTGAAACCCGCATGGCTGTACACACACACACACACACACACACACACACACACACATTACCAAGAGCTATCCCCCCCGCCCGCTAAAACCGTAGTAAAAATTACAAAGAAAAGCAAAAAACTTTGTTTTTCCTACTGC
>JAITKG010000125.1 GCA_031278495.1 Prevotellaceae bacterium
GGTGGAAATGATGGTAACTATTCGTCGTACGTGTGTAACTCCGCTTACGGGGTACTAATAATCCCTCCCCACGGAGCAACCCGAAAAACTTGTCCCGACCGATGCGCGGACAAACGCTAGGTGTTTCTACCAAACGCTACTTTCGTTGCACCTTATCCCCATTGGGGTTTCATCGCGCAACCATGAGGAAACAATTAAACGCATCACACGGATAACGGCACACCGTGCACAGGGAATTGACGAATTTACAGATTTTGGCTGGCGCAGGAAAGTGAAGAGTAGTGGCGGCAGCTAAAATCTGTAAATCCTATAAATCCGTCTTTGATTTTTTTTTACCTTTGTAAAATAATAACAACACATGAAAAATATTTTTAAACAAATTTTGCCCTGCCTCTCCGCCATTATTATATTTTACATTATTGCTGTGGGGTATTTTACGCCAGTTATTTTTGAGAACAGGCAACTGCATCAAACCGATATCCGTAATGGCGTTGCCATGGGACAAGACCTCCGGCAACATGCGGAGGAAAATAACGGTGAACGCAGCCTCTGGACCAGCCGGATGTTTTCGGGCATGCCGACGTATCAAATTGCGCCGGGGTATAAAGCCTCATCGACGCTAACGCAATTGCGGCGCGCCTTTGAAGGATGGTTGCCGTCGCCGGCAAACCACCTTTTTGCCTATATGCTGGGCTTTTTTATTTTGCTGCTGGCGTTGCGTATAAATCCGTGGTTGGCGATTGTTGGCGCTATCGCTTATGCTTTTTCTTCGTACTTTTTAATTATTATCGAAGCCGGGCATATTTGGAAAGTCTGGGTGCTGGAACTTATCCCGCCCACATTGGCGGGAATTATTTGGGCTTATCGCGGAAAATTTTTGGAAGGAGGCGTTGTTACCGCTTTGTTTTTTTCTTTGCAATTAGTTTCAAATCATATTCAAATGACCTATTATTTTTTGTTGTTTGTCGGGATTTTTGTCATTTGCAGATTTGTTTATGATATACGGAAACGTCAACTCGCAAAATTTTTTAAAGCAAGCGGTGTTTTACTTCTTGCCGGATTGATTGCTTTTGGAACAAATTCAACAAACATTATATTATCTGCGAAACATTCGGAGCAAACTATTCGTGGCAAGTCGGAGCTGACAGATAATATTGGAAATAAAACAAGCGGGCTTGACCGCGATTATGTCACGCAATGGAGCTACGGCATCGGCGAAACATTTACTTTGCTTATTCCGGACGCCAAAGGCGGCGCCACCGGTTATATGGGGCAAAACCATGCGCCGGAAGTACGGAAAACTGTTCCGGGCAATGAACCTCGCCAATTTGTGACGCAACAAAACAGCTATTGGGGCGACCAGCCGTTTACTTCCGGTCCGGTGTATGCCGGCGCATTCATTTTATTGCTGTTTGTTTTCGGGCTGTTTATCATAAAAGGCTACCTGAAATGGACGCTTTTAGGCGGCGTCTTGTTATCCGTTCTACTTTCATGGGGGCATCATTTCATGGGGCTGACTGATTTATTCCTTGATTATTTTCCGATGTATAATAAATTCCGCGCGGTATCTTCTATTTTAGTAATTGCCGAACTCGCCATTCCTCTATTGGCGCTTTTGGCTTTAAACGAAATACTCAAAAATCCGAAATTGCTTTCTGTAAAAAGGAAGGCATTTTTTACCAGCTTGGGATTAACCGCCGGCGTGGCTTTGGTGTTTATCCTCCTGCCACGCATATTTTTCCATTTTTTCAGCGAAGAAGAACTGCAAACCTATGCGCAATATATGCGCAACCCGTCGTATGCGCCGCTTTTTGATGCGTTGGAAACAGCCCGTGTAAGTGTTTTCCGCGCCGATGCATGGCGCAGCATTATTATTATTTTAACCGGCGCTACATTGCTGTGGTTATACAGCGCAAAAAAAATAAAACAACCGCTGTTGATAGGTGCGCTCGTCGTATTGGTTTTATTCGATTTGGCGAATGTCGATAAACGCTACCTGAACAACGACGACTTTTTGCCGAAAACCACCGCCAAAACCGCATGGGAAATGACGCCGGCTGACCGGCAAATCATGGAAGACGTCGATCCAAACTATCGCATACTGAACCTTACCGTGTCGCCGTTTCAGGATGCAAGCACTTCGTATTATCATAAATCTGTCGGCGGGTATCACGGCGCCAAGCTGCGCCGCTATCAGGAGCTGATAGACCGTTATCTGGGCAAAATGGACATGGACGTCTTCAGCATGCTTAATATGCGTTACCTGATTGTGCCGGACAAAGAGAACAACCAACAGCACGTGCAGCGCAATCCCGACGCCTTTGGCAACGCATGGTTTGCCGACACATTGCGCCTCGTGCAAAACGCCGATGAAGAAATGGCCGCCCTCGCCGAAGTGGATTTAAAAACCACCGCCGTAGTCGACGCCCGGTTTGGCAACCTCTTGGAAGGCTTTGTCCCGCAACGCGACGAAGCAGCCTCCATCGAGCTTGTCGATTACAAAATCAACGACCTTCAATATAAG
>JAITKG010000002.1 GCA_031278495.1 Prevotellaceae bacterium
CACCCCGACGACCCGCCTTTTGCCGTATTGGGATTGCCGCGCATTGTTACTTCCGCCGAAGATATCGAATGGTTTTTGAATGCAGTCGATAATCCGCACAACGGATTGACTTTTTGCGCCGGTTCGTTAAGTTCGGGCTTGCATAATGATGTAGTAACACTGGCGCGGCGGTTTGCCAAACGAACGCATTTCGTGCATTTGCGCAGCACCGAAGTCGATGAAAACGGATATGTCCTCGAAGCTTCGCACCTCGAAGGGCGCGGACAGGTAATAGAACTTGTACGTATTTTTGAACGCGAAAACCCCTCCGTTCCGATGCGCATAGACCACGGGCGGCTGATGCTCGATGATGTAAGCAAAACATACAATCCGGGCTATTCGTTTTTAGGACGCATGTACGCCTTTGCGCAGGTCATGGGCGTTATCGCCGCAGTAAAAGAAATTGATAAACTAAATTAAAATTATATTATGAACGAATTATTCAACATTTCAGGAAAAGTAGCGGTAATCACAGGAGCCGGCGGAGTGCTTGGCGGAAATATCGCAAAACATTTTGTAACGCAAGGCGCAAAAGTCGCTGCGCTCGACATTCGTCCGGAGCAGCTCAATGTGCGTGTAGAAGAATTATTGGCGCTCGGAGGCGAAGCAATCGGCATTACAGGCAATGTGCTCGACATGGAAAGCCTCGAAAAAGTAGCCGCCGGCGTAGTCGCCCGTTGGGGTCGCATTGATATTTTATTGAATATCGCCGGAGGCAACCTGCCCGGAGCTACCCTCGCGCCCGACCAGCATGTTTTCGACATGAAAATAGCCGACTGGGAAAAAGTAACCACCCTCAACTTGAACGGAACGGTCTATCCCTGTCTGGTATTCGGCAAAGTGATGGCTGAACAGAAACAGGGCGCAATTGTAAACATATCGTCAATGGCGGCTTATTCGGCTATTACGCGCGTGCCGGGCTATTCGGTAGCCAAAACAGGCATAAGCAATTTTACCCAGTGGCTGGCAATGGAAATGGCAATGAAATACGGCGACGGCGTGCGGGTAAACGCTATTGCGCCGGGATTTTTTATAGGCGACCAGAACCGCGCCGTACTTATCAATCCCGACGGTTCGCTGACCGAACGCAGCATAAAGGTGCTTGCAAAAACGCCCATGAACCGTTTTGGCGATATATCCGAATTAAACGGCGCCGTGCAGTTCCTGTGCAGTCAGGCGGCAAGTTTTGTTACAGGCATTGTAATGCCCGTCGATGGCGGCTTCAGTTCATTCAGCGGAGTATAAAATTATTTTGATATGGATATGAAAACATTTATGGACGATAATTTTGTTTTGCAAACCGAATTTGCACAGCAACTTTATCATGAGCACGCCAAGCGTCAACCGATAATTGATTATCATTGCCATTTAGACCCGAAACAGATTTTTGAAAACCGAAAATTTGATAATCTGGGGCAACTTTGGCTCGAAGGCGACCACTATAAATGGCGTGCGATGCGCGCCAATGGAATAAATGAAAAATTTATTACCGGAAAAGACGTTTCCGATTGGGAAAAGTTTGAAAAATGGGCAGAAACGGTGCCTTATACTGTGCGAAATCCATTATACCACTGGACGCATTTGGAACTGAAAACCTGCTTTGGCGTAAATAAACTGCTGAAGCCCGAAACCGCGCGCGAGATTTACGAAGAATGCAGCGCAAAACTGCAAACGCCCGGATACACTGCGCGCGGATTGATGAAAAAGTACAATGTCGTGGCTGTTTGCACCACCGACGACCCGGTAGATTCTTTGGAATATCATATAGCGTTAAAAAACGAAAACTTTTCTGTAAAAGTATTGCCCACTTGGCGTCCCGACAAAGCAATGGCAGTAGAAAACGCCGCTGCTTTCCGCGCTTATGTGGAAAAATTATCAGACGTGTCGGGCGTTTCTGTTAGCAGTTATGCCGATTTGTTGCAGGCTTTAAAGGTGCGCCATGATTTTTTCGCTTCCACCGGTTGCAAATTATCCGATCACGGATTGGAAGAATTTTATGCCGAAGACTGCGCCAGTACGGAAGTTGAAAATATTTTCAAAAAAGTATATGGCGGCGCTACACTTGCGAGGGATGAAATACGGAAATTTAAATCTGCGACGCTTGTCGAATGCGCAAAAATGGACTGGGAAAAAGGCTGGACACAGCAATTCCACTACGGCGCGTTACGCAACAACAACACGCGATTTTTCAATACAATCGGCGCTGATACCGGATTTGATTCCATTGGCGATTGGAATACCGCTCAATCTCTGTCTAAATTTCTTGACCGCTTGGACAGCGAGGATAAACTTGCAAAGACCATTCTTTACAACCTGAATCCGCGCGATAACGCTATGCTTGCCGTCATGGCGGGAAACTTTCAGGATGGCTCGGTGGCGGGGAAGATACAGTTCGGTTCCGGCTGGTGGTTTTTAGACCAGAAAGACGGGATAGAAAACCAGTTAAACACCTTATCGGTTATGGGGCTGTTGAGCCGCTTTGTCGGAATGCTGACCGATTCGCGCAGTTTCCTGTCGTATCCACGGCATGAATATTTCCGCAGGATATTATGCAACCTCTTAGGAAACGATGTAGCGCAAGGATTGCTGCCTGCTTCGGAAATGCCGTTTCTATGCACGCTGGTGGAAGATATATCGTATAATAATGCAAATAAATTTTTTAATTTTTAATTACACATGAAAAAAGTAGTTACTTTTGGTGAAATAATGCTTCGTCTGGCGACGCCCGGTAATTTACGGTTCAGCCAGTCAAGCGAGTTAATCTCTACCTTCGGTGGAGGCGAAGCGAATGTAGCCGTATCGCTGGCTAATTACGGCATTCCCGTTGATTTTATTACCCGCCTGCCCGGAAACGATATTGCCGGATGGTGTATTTCGGAATTGCGCAAACACAACGTAGGAACGGAACATATTATACGTGGCGGGCAACGTGTCGGCATTTACTTTCTTGAAACCGGAGCGGTAGCGCGTCCCTCGAAAGTAGTTTATGACCGCGCGGGTTCGGCGATAGCCGAAATTCAGCCGGGAATGATTGACTGGCAACAAATCTTTGAAGATGCGCAATGGTTTCACTGGACGGGAATCACTCCGGCGCTTTCGCAGGGCGCCGCCGATGCCTGCCTCGAAGCCATAAGGATAGCAAATCAAATGGGCATTACCGTTTCGTGCGATTTGAACTATCGTAAAAATCTTTGGCAGTATGGCAAAAAAGCCTCCGAAATAATGCCTGCACTGGTAGAAGGTTGCGATATTATTTTGGGAAACGAAGAAGACGCCGAAAAAGTATTTGGCATAAAACCGGAACAGTTCGATGCAGCGCAAACGCAAGGCAATATCAAAGCGAAAGAATTTGAATCGGTATGCCGCCAATTGATAAGCAGGTTCCCGAAAGCAAAAAAAATCATTATAACGCTTCGCGGTTCCATAAATGCCAGTCATAACACATGGAGCGGCTGTTTGTACGATGGCAGTACGTTTTACCAATCCAAACAATACGACATTACGCATATTGTTGACCGTGTCGGCGGCGGCGATTCATTCATGGGCGGGTTAATTTACGGACTGTTAAAATACGCCGGCAACGACCAAACCGCGCTTGATTTTGCGGTAGCAGCGTCGGCATTAAAGCACACCATTTACGGCGACTTCAATCTGGCAACGGCAGCCGAAGTGGAACAACTCATGAAAGGCGACGGCAGTGGAAGAGTTATAAGATAATCAAAACGTAAAAAATAATAAATAACAAAACAGTAAATAAAAATGGGAAAATTTAATAAACTACAGGTTCTCGAAACAATGTTTTCGACGGGCATAATCCCGGTCTTTTATCATTCGGATATAGATATTGCAAAGAATGTAGTAAAGGCTTGCTACGAAGGCGGGATAAGGGTGTTTGAGTTCACCAACAGGGGAGAATTTGCGCATGAAGTATTCGGCGAATTAAGCAAATTTGTAGCCAAAGAATGTAAACAGATGATACTCGGCGCAGGCTCTGTGATTGATGCGCCTGCGGCTGCCGTTTATATGCAGTTGGGCGCAAACTTTATTGTCGGTCCCCTGTTTAATCCCGATATTGCAAAAATTGCCAACAGGCGGCTGGTTCCTTATGTGCCGGGTTGCGGCTCGGTGTCTGAAACAGGATTTGCGCAGGAAGCAGGTTGCGATTTATGTAAAATATTTCCCGGCGATGTATTGGGCGCAGCTTTTGTAAAAGCCATAAAAGCGCCAATGCCATGGTCGATGCTAATGGTAACCGGCGGCGTAAAACCCGAAGAAACAAACCTCAAAACATGGTTTGACGCAGGCGCAGATTGTGTGGGAATGGGTTCTAATTTGTTTCCCAAAGAAATCATTGCTGCCGGCGAATGGGAAAAAATAACAATATTATGTAAAAATACATTGGATATTACTAAAAAACTAATCAACAACAATGAATAAATTTAATGACATTAACGCAAAGATTGGGAAATACCGCTGGACGATATGTTCCCTGCTTTTCTTTGCTACTACAATCAATTACCTCGACCGGCAGGTGCTTAGCCTTTTGCAGCCGGAACTTTCCAAAGAATATGGCTGGACCGACAACGACTATGCAAATATCACCGCCGCTTTCACGTTTTGTTATGCTATTGCGGTGCTTTTTGCAGGAAGATTTATCGACTGGATAGGCACGAAAAAGGGGTATGCATGGGCAATTGCCATTTGGTCTATAGGAGCGGCAATACACGCCTTTGCTATTGGAATAGGCGGAACCGTTTCGCCTGTTCTGTCAATCGTTGGCATTGTGTTGCCAGTATCGGTTATCGGCTTTATTGTCGGGCGAATTGTGCTTGCCGTTGGAGAGGCGGGCAATTTTCCCGCTGCCGTAAAAACCGTAGCCGAATGGTTTCCGCGCAAGGAACGTTCGCTGGCAACAGGAATATTTAACTCGGGCGCTAATATCGGCGCAATCGTTGCGCCTTTAACTGTTCCCCTGCTTGCAGAAAGTTTGGGATGGCAGGCTGCATTTATAATTGTTGGAGGCATAGGCTTTCTGTGGATTATTTTCTGGCTTCTGTTTTACAATTCTCCGCAAAAAATGCTTGCAAAAGGTAAAATCAATCAGGTGGAATACGATTACATAAATCAGGATAACACGGTTGTTGAAAAGCCAAAGGAAGAAAAAGTCGATGCAAAAGAAAAAGTGTCGTGGTTCAGTTTGCTGAGCTATCGCCAGACGTGGTCATTCTTTTTCGGCAAGTTTATGACTGATGGCGTATGGTGGTTTTTCCTGTTCTGGCTGCCTGCCTATCTGAAAGACCAGTACGGTATGGAAAAAACCCAAGTATCATTACCATTAACCGTATTGTACAGTATGACGATGGTAGGAAGCATTTGCGGCGGCTGGTTTCCTGCATTTTTCATGAAAAAAGGATTTGAGCCTTACAAAGCGCGCATGACGGCGATGTTAATCATTGCGATGATTCCACTGGTTGTTTTGCTGGCGCAGCCGCTCGGTTACATTTCGATGTGGATACCTGTTGTACTTATAGGTATTGGCTGTTCGGCGCATCAGGCGTGGTCGGCAAATATATATACAACCGTATCCGACATGTTTCCGACTAAAACGGTAGCCTCCATTATCGGCATAGGCACTATGGCGGGCGGAATTAGCGGCGTGATAATATCGAAAGCCGCAGGCGCGCTGTTCGCTTATTACAGGTCGATAGGACATATCGAAACAGGATATACCATTGTATTCTCTTTTTGCGCCATTGCCTATTTGATGGCATGGTGCATTATGAAATCGCTCGTACCCAAATTTAAAC
>JAITKG010000005.1 GCA_031278495.1 Prevotellaceae bacterium
AAAAAGTCATGGAATACGAATAACAGCATTCCGCCCAATAATGCCAACAGAATATAAAAAGCCTTTTTGGAAGAAAGAGGCGTTTCCCGTATCACCGGTTGCGGTTTGTTTTTTTGCGAAACACGCGGTTGTTTATGACCTCTTGGATTTTGCCGGTAAGTCGTTGCCATGTATATTTTAATATAGTCGCAAAGATAAAAAATAATTTATGATTACACGAATTTCTTTTGTGCCCGTAGCTACATTCTTTCCGGCAGTTCGACGCCTAAAATATTCATGGCTGTTTTTAATACGGCAGCTACCTGTTGCAACAGTAGCAGGCGTTGTTTTTTCAAAGCGGCGCCGGGTTCTTTCAGTATGGGAACGTCATGGTAGTACTGGTTAAATTCTTTCGCCAGCTCGTAGGCATAATTGGCTATCAAAGCCGGTGAATGTTCGTCGCCCGCTTCGCGGATTTTTGCAGGAAAGGCATGAAGTAATTTTATGAGCGAAATTTCTTTTTCCATCCATGCGGCATGGGTTAATTCAGGCTGCAAAGCCTGTTCCGCCGCCTTGCGCAACACTGATTTTATACGGGCATGGGTGTATTGGATAAACGGTCCGGTGTTGCCGTTGAAATCAATAGATTCCTGAGGGTCGAACAGCATCGTCTTTTTGGGGTCTACTTTCAGGATAAAATATTTCAACGCTCCCAACCCGACCATTTCAAACAGGCGTTGTTGTTCGCCCAGCGGTATTTCGCCGAGTTTACCCAATTCCATAGAAGTTTTCCGGGCGGTAGCGATCATTTCATCTATCAAATCGTCGGCGTCCACTACCGTGCCTTCGCGCGATTTCATTTTCCCTTCCGGTAATTCCACCATACCATACGACAGGTGGTAGATAGCCGTAGCCCACGCATAACCTAATTTTTCCAATACTAATTTGAGCGCTTGAAAATGGTAATTCTGTTCATTGCCCACCACGTATATGTGTTCGTCGAAATGATATTCTTCGTAGCGTTGCTGCGCCGTTCCAAGATCTTGCGTCATATAAACCGACGTGCCGTCGGAACGCAATACTAATTTTTGGTCTAAGCCGCCAGCCGTTAAATCTATCCACACCGAACCGTCGGGACGCCGCATAAACACGCCTTTTTGCAAACCTTCAGCTACCATTTTCTTGCCTAATAAATACGTGTCGGATTCGTAATAAATCCTGTCAAAATGCACGCCGAGTTTTTGGTAAGTTTCATTAAAACCCGCATACACCCACGCGTTCATCGTGCGCCACAGGTTTATGATTTCTTCGTCGCCCTGTTCCCAGCGGCGCAGCATTTCCTGCGCTTCGCCTGTCACCGGCGCCTGACTGGCGGCGTCGGCGCCGCTTTTTCCTTGTGTTTTCAACGCCTCCAGTTGCTTTTTATATTCTTTGTCGAATAACACGTAATATTCCCCTACCAAATGGTCGCCTTTCTTTCCGGACGATTCCGGCGTTTCGCCTTTGCCCCATTTTTGCCATGCCAGCATGGACTTGCAAATGTGAATGCCTCTATCGTTTACCAGATTTACTTTGATTACCTTGTGCCCGTTGGCTTCCAGAAGCTGCGCTACCGACCATCCCAACAAATTATTGCGGATATGCCCCAAGTGCAATGGCTTATTTGTATTGGGCGACGAGTATTCTATGACAACTGTTTTTCCCGAAGGCGGATACATTCCATAGCGTTCTGTGCCGGCGATAGCGGTAAATTGTTTGTGCCAGAAACCCGCCGATAATTTAATGTTCAAAAAACCTTTCACCACATTGAAAGAAGCGACTTCCGGGCATTGTTGCCGCAACCGGCTGCCTACTTCTTCGCCCGTTTGCTCCGGCGATTTTTTACTGATTTTTAACAATGGGTACATCATTGCCGTGAAGTCGCCTTCAAATTCCTTGCGGGTAGCCTGCACTTGCAATGCCGCGCCCGGCGCAGGTTGTGCATACAATGCCGTAATAACTTTGGCGATTTCACTGTTCAAAAATTGTTCTGCGGTCATAAAATACAAATGGTCTGTTAATTGTTTTACACAGGATGCAAAGGTAAGAAAAATCCGCTTTAATTTGTAGATAAATTTTCTCATCTTTGCATAAAAAAATGCCTCAAGCATGTTAATCATTGGAATTGCCGGCGGCACCGGTTCCGGAAAAACTACCGTAGTAAACAAAATTATTTCGTTGTTCCGCAACGATGAGGTAGTCGTCATCCCGCAGGATTCGTACTATAAAGACAGCAGTCATTTGCCATTGGAAGAACGGTTAGAATTGAATTTCGACCACCCCAGCTCCATCGATTTCAAATTACTGGTGCAACACCTGAAAGACCTGAGGGCAGGAAAGCCCATTGAACAACCCACCTATTCCTACCTCACTTGTACGCGCAATAAAGAAACCATACGCATTGACCCCTGCCATGTAGTGATTGTGGAAGGCATTTTGATTTTAGGCGATGCGGAATTGCGCAAACAATTAAACATAAAAATTTTTGTGGACGCCGACGCCGATGACCGACTTGGTCGCGTTATCAGCCGCGACATACTGGAGCGCGGGCGCACGGTGGACAAAGTACTGGAACGTTACCACAAAACCGTAAAACCAATGCACCTGCAATTCATCGAGCCCACCAAACGTTATGCCGATATTATCATTCCACAGGGCGGACACAACCATGTAGCCATTGATGTGGTATGCGGTACTATCCAGCGGGCATTGAGTACAAAATAAAATTCAGTTTTTGAAATTCATAAATTTGATCATCTGTTAGCTCGGCAAAGTTATACTTTTTAGGAATATATTGCCGCATCAATTTATTAGTGTTTCCGCTTTTATTCTTTATGCATTTACTATTTAAATTTACAAGGAACGGGGACTGCGCCCGTGCGCTTGCCGCGCCTCACGCTTTACGCAATCAGAAATAATGTATCCTGGCTGCATTTACTGAGGCGCTGCCCCAATACAACTGTCGCTTTATATTTTTTGCGTTTATTACCGGAAAATTTATTTTGCCAATTCGCCGATACGGCGGAAGAGGTCGTCTACGCCTTTTAGCAGGTCTTCAAAAATAATGCGGAAGTGCGCTTTAGTTTTGCCTTCCACTTTGCGCGTGCGTTCTTTCAAATTCTTGCGCAATATCGCCGCATCCTGTATAATGGCAACAGCCGCCTCGTGTTGCTTTTCGGGAAATAAATACATGAACAGGTAGCAATCTGATAACACTTCGTTTGTCAAGTAATCAATATCTCTTTTTATACGCCTGATGTTTGCCATAAAATACAATTTAAAGATTTAAAAATTTAAGGTTAAAATTTGAAATTGCGTTCAAAGGTAGTATTTTTTATTGAACCCGGCAAAATGTGTATCTTCGCAATCATAAACGGCTGCTTTTGGCGGCGGGTTTTTAATGGAAGATTTAATTTTTTACTATGATTTCAGCAATGGAAAAATAAAGAAAACAGTTGTAAAAGTGAAAGTGGTTTGATAATATAATAACGTAGCTGCCGCCTGTTCTTAACTTCTAATTCTTGTGTGGCGCCAGCGTTCTAACCATTAGTTCGTAACTCTTAACTCAAAAAAAATGCGCTATAATGCCGCCACCGGCTGGTTCAAAAAAACGTTTGGCGAACGGCTGCAAAAAGTAGCGGTTAACGCCGGCTTCACATGTCCCAACCGCGACGGCACGCTTGGTACGGGCGGTTGTACTTATTGCCTGAACGAGGCGTTCAATCCTTCATACTGCCAGCCCCACAAACCGGTGGCGCAGCAAATAGAAGAGGGCATAATGTTCCATGCCGTGCGCTACCGCCGCGCTGAAAAATTCCTGGCTTACTTCCAAGCCTACTCTAACACTTACGCCCCATTGGCGCAACTCCGGGAAATTTACCGGCAGGCGTTGGAACACCCGAAAATTGCAGGCATTGTTATCGGCACGCGCCCCGATTGCGTGGACGGCGAAAAGTTGGATTACTTCGCCACGCTGGTACAACAAGGAAAGTTCGTCCAAATCGAATACGGCGTGGAATCGTGCTGCGACCGTACCTTGCAGCACATTCACCGCGGGCACACTTTTGCGCAGGCGAAAGCGGCTATAACGCAAACCGCCGATCGGGGTATTCGCACCGGCGCGCATTTTATTTTCGGGCTTCCGGGTGAAACGCGCGATGAAATGCTGGCGTCGGCAGCCGTTATTTCCGCGTTGCCGTTGGATTCGGTAAAATTCCACCAGTTGCAGGTTATCAAAGGTACAGTGATGGAGCGGGAATTTGCGCAATATCCCGAACGTTTTGTTACATTCACATTGCCGGAATATCTTGATTTTTTCATTGATTTTCTCGAACGGTTAACGCCCAACATCATGATAGAACGTTTTATCGGCGAAGCGCCGCCGCGCTTTGTAAACCGCACCGTTTGGGGATTGCTGCGCAATGTGGAAATCCTGCGGATGCTCGAAAAACGCCTCGAAGAACGGGATACAAGGCAGGGGCGATTATTCGCAGGACATGAAAACGAAATGTCATCGAAATTTTTTTAGTCAATAAAATTTGCAAATAAAAAATAAAGTAATATAACAACTCGCGGCTTTTTATAGAATATGCCGCCACCAACGCCGGCACAACTGTTACAGCCACATTGGACAACGCCACCGGCAAATTCAACTGGTGCGTGTACGGAAGCGACTTCCCGCCCAATGCCAAAGACAATGCCAGCGGCGGTTATGATTTACGCGGCTCGCCGCCGTTTGTTATCAACAACACGATAGAATGGCACGCCACCACTTATTCCGGCAGTGTAATTACTGCGCTCAACGACGCCACCGGTTGTCCAGGCGTATGGTGCGGCAGGAACGGCGAAGCGGCGGGATTGTTGAACTGTTGTGCTACCGGCACAACCAATTGCAAAGGTACATGCACTACAACCCATACATATACCACCGACGATGGCGCATGCACAGGCGTATGCAGAACCGCATATACGCAATTGCGAGACCAATGCGGTGACGTGCTGAACGGGTCCGCTGGTACATACATGGATATCCGCTGCGCAGCTGGGTGTGGGGCTATCATTAATCCGAACTGCGAAAGATTTGGTGATTTACTGCCAGGAGAAAATTACGATGAATCGTGTGCAATAAGATGCACGCAATTGGGTTACCGATTCTACTGGAACGTGCTCTACTCTGCATGCTACTGCTGCAATTAAAACCAATAATAACAGGACTGATGAGATAATACATAACCGCTAACATGGCGTTTCCTGTCAAACGCCAACTCTGTTGCGCCGTGTCCCCGTTGGGGTTTCATCGTGC
>JAITKG010000039.1 GCA_031278495.1 Prevotellaceae bacterium
TTTATGTGCTAATTTGTGTAAAAAATTTCATTTGTTTGCAAAAGTACAAAATTTTGTTGATTTGTTTTTTCATTGCCTGTTTTGGTGAAATGTAATTTCAAATAGCCCATGAAAAAAAAATTTGCAATTAAAAAATATTGTTTTATATTTGCGGCGTTAATATAGTTCTTTGACATTTTGAATTTGATATATTCAAAATATATCGCTTTGACTTTTATTCTGTGTGTAATTCGAAACTTGGAAAATTTCTACCACGTACGAATATAAGTAAGAGCAACCTTGCCAAGAGTGGACATGGGTTGCTGTACTTATCTACGTGGTGGGTTTTCCAAGACCTCGAATTACGGTTAGTATAGCTTCCGCTACATTCTTGGCTTTTTTGTGTCATAAGGAAAAGATCACAGTAAGAGTTGAAGAAATAAATTGTAGAACGAAATTTCTACAATCATTGGATCGGAATGACGAACCAATGTGCTAATGTGACTAATTGGGCTGGCGCGGCGGGCGAAACCCCGTTTGCCGTTGCGCCGTGTCCCCGTTGGGGTTTCAGCGTGCAACCATTAAAAATAAAAATGTTCTGGAATTGTAGTGCTGTTAAAAATTTCTTCCGGCATAAACGCTGGAAGCGTTAAACGCCGGGCGTTTTCAACTTTTTGATGGTTTCTTGCGGGTTGGCAGCGGAAAAAACAGCATTGCCGGCAACTAAAATATCAGCGCCGGCGGCGTAGAGTTGCGCGGCATTTTGAAGGTTTACGCCGCCGTCCACTTCAATAAGCGCAGCGGCTTTTTCACACTGGATAATTTCTTTCAGTTCTTTTATTTTCTGCAACGAATGGGCAATAAACGCTTGCCCGCCAAAGCCCGGATTCACCGACATAATCAATACGAAATCGGTTTCGTGGATAATTTCCCTCAACAGGAACGCCGGCGTATGCGGGTTCAACGCCACGCCGGCTTTCATGCCTGTGGCGCGAATGTGTTGCAGCGTGCGGTGAAGATGGGTGCATGCTTCATAATGCACCGATAAATAATGCACCCCTGCGGCATGAAACGCTTCAATATATTTTTCAGGCTTTTCAATCATCAAATGCGCATCAAGCGGTTTTTTGGCTTTTGCCGCAATAACCTCGACCACCGGGAAGCCATACGAAATATTCGGCACAAAATTCCCGTCCATTATATCCAAATGTAACCAATCGGCAACACTGTTGTTAACCATTTCTATTTCTTCGTTTAACCGTCCGAAATCGGCAGAAAGTATGGATATGGAAAGCATTTAATCAGTAAAATTTTTACAAAGATATGCAAAATAAATTTGCCAGTTAATTTATTTGTTGTATTTTTGCACTGTTTTTCGCATACAATGAATTCCACCTTTTTATTTTGAAACTTTGTAAACCTAATATCTTCCGGTGGGTCATTTCTGCTCCAATCCCTTTATTTTATTAGAAACAATTTAATTTTTATGTACGACATTTCAACTTTAAATCAGAAAACCATTGAAGAATTACGAAAAATTGCCGAGACTTTTGCAAAATTGAAAAAGGTAAATTCGCTGGATAAAGACGAGCTTATTTACCGGATTTTGGATGAACAGGCAATTAGTTCTATTAACGCAAAACCGAAAAAAACGATTGCGAATGCCGCCAAATCCACTGCACAGGGCGAAAAGAAACGCCGCGAACGGGTGAATAAGCCGGCAAGGAATGCGCCGCAACAAAAAAATAATGTTGCGCCGCAACCTTCCGTTGCTCCTGTAGCCGTTGAAACAGCGGTGAAGCAAGAGGCGGCGAAGCAACCGAAAAAAACGGGAGCCCGTCCGGTTGGACGTCCGAAGAAAAATCAGGTGAACCCCGCGCCGGAACAGGCGGTTAAATCGCCTGAAGCGACGGTAACCCCAGCGGCGACGCCTGCAATGCCGGCGGAAGGACAAACGGTTGCAAAACCGCAAGCAATAGAAGCAAAAGCCGGAAAATCCCATGCCCAAAAAGGCAATGGAAACGGCAATGCCGGAAACAGCCAGCAAAAAAAATACGACTTTGAAGGAATCGTAGAGGCTACAGGCGTATTGGAAGTAATGTCGGACGGCTACGGTTTCCTGCGTTCGTCGGATTACAATTACCTTAATTCGCCTGACGACATTTATGTTTCGCAATCGCAAATAAAATTATTCGGGTTGAAAACCGGCGACACCATTACCGGCGATATCCGTCCGCCAAAAGAAGGCGAAAAATATTTCCCGATTGTGCGCGTAAATCATATTAACGGTCGCAGCCCCGAATATATCCGCGACCGCGTCCCGTTTGATTTTTTGACGCCGTTGTTCCCTACCGAAAAATTCAACATCATCGGAAAAGGACATAATAATCTTTCAATGCGCGTGGTGGACATGTTTTCGCCGATTGGCAAAGGGCAACGCGGCTTGATAGTAGCGCAGCCGAAAACCGGTAAAACCGTTTTACTGAAAGACGTCGCAAATGCCATTGCCGACAATCATCCCGAAGTGTACATGATTGTGCTGCTGATTGACGAACGACCCGAAGAAGTTACGGATATGGCGCGCAGCGTGCGTGCCGAAGTGGTTGCTTCCACGTTTGACGAACCGGCGGAACGCCATGTGAAAGTGGCAAACATTGTGCTGGAAAAAGCAAAACGGCTGGTAGAATGCGGGCATGACGTAGTGATTTTACTGGATTCCATTACACGGTTGGCACGCGCTTTTAATACCGTACAGCCGGCTTCCGGCAAGGTATTGAGCGGCGGCGTGGATGCGAATGCGCTGCACAAACCAAAACGTTTCTTTGGCGCAGCACGCAATATTGAAAACGGCGGATCGCTGACCATCCTCGCCACAGCCTTGATAGATACCGGCTCGAAGATGGACGAAGTTATTTTCGAAGAATTTAAAGGCACCGGCAATATGGAATTGCAATTAGACCGCAGATTGTCGAACAAGCGCGTATTCCCTGCGGTGGATGTTACCGCCAGCGGTACGCGCCGCGAAGATTTGTTGCTCGAAAAACCCACGATGAACAAAATTTGGGTATTGCGCAATTACCTTGCCGACATGAATTCCGTAGAAGCAATGGAATTCCTGCGCGACCGCATGCACCACACCGGCAGCAACGAAGAATTTTTAATTTCGATGAACGGATAACGGCAGCCGCAGCAGGCGGCAAATAAAGAGGCGGGCGAAAGTCCGCCTCTTTTTATTAAAAATCCATGTGCATCCGCACAACCCGCGTCATCTGCATTTCATGAAATACGGATGAAGCGGATTTCGCGGATGTATCATTAAAAATTGATTACAGGATTACAGGGAAAATGCGGTCAAAATTTAAGGTTGTAAATTATGTGCGAATGCAAAAATTCAATGCGTAGATATTCTAATTGTATCTACAATACCATCCGCTACCAGCAAAGCGGTAATTTTGAATTGCTTTTTTTGTTCAGTCGGGGTGATGTGACTCGAACACACGACCCCTTGCACCCCATGCAAGTGCGCTAGCCAACTGCGCCACACCCCGATTTTGAGAATGCAAAGATAACATTGTTTTATAAATCT
>JAITKG010000052.1 GCA_031278495.1 Prevotellaceae bacterium
CATTATTATTGATACTAATATATGGATTAGTTTTTTGCTGTCGAAACAATATCCGTTATTGGATGCGTTATTAGAAAGCAATGCCGTAGAATTGGTTTTCAGTAATGAATTATTGGATGTAACGGCAACACCCCGTTTGCCATGCTCCGGTCGGAATGACGGTGCAGTTGAAAGTTGCTGCCGCGCCAGCCCAACTCTTAGTTCTTAACTCCCCAGCCGCGCCAGCCACATTTTCACATTTTCACATTAGCCTGCGCCAGCCCAATTAGTCACATTAGCACATTAGTCACATTAGCACATTAGCCTGCGCCAGCCTCAATCCGTAAATCTGTAAATCCGTAAATCTGTAAATCCCTTCGGGGATTAGGGGGCTTCCGTGCGCCGCTTTGGGGGGAATGGAATATTTTTCATAAATTTGTAAAAAATATGCGTTTCGCAACATGTTTCTACCTGTAAAAAAAATCATCCGTCCGTGCGGACTATTGTTGGGCGTCGTTTCTTTGTTGGCATTACAGGCATTGTGGTTATACAGTGCCTATCAACTGGCTTACGATAATTTTGTAACGACCGTTCATGACGCGTTCGACAGCGCCTACCGGAAAGAGCAAACCTACCGCATTCCCGTAGCCGATATCATCAATCCGGGCGCATTGACCATTCAAAGCTGCGGGGACGAAGAGATACGGATTATCCGCAAATGCCCCGCGCCGGATACCATTGTGTACGACAATGTGTCGGGGCAATCGCTGGAATCCTTTATCAATCGCGCATTTTATGAGTTGCGAGAGAGCATTACGCCATTGAATATTTATTGTTTGTCCGATTTATTTGCCGGCGAATTGTATGACCGGGGACTCCCGCTTGCCTTTTCCATTGAACGGTTTGACCATGCCACTGGAAAATTGGTGGAAACAGCCACCCACATGCAAAACGGAACGCCGGAGCATTTCCCAACGCAACTGACTATCCGCAGCGCAACGGCAGAAGGCTTGCAGGCGACGTTGCAATTCCGGAAAACCGTTATCTTTGGGCAAATGACCGGCACGCTTATTGTTTCCCTGTGCCTGTTACTGTTGACCGGCGGCTGTTTTGCCGTCCTGTTCCGCCCTGCACGCCACCGCAAAAACCTTGTGCCGGCAACGCCGCCGGCGGTTTCAAATGGCGCGCCCGGTAAAACGTTCCCCATAGGCAACTATTGTTTTAATTCCGAAAAGAACGAATTGCAAGGCTTCGGGGAGGTTGTTCATCTCAACAGGAAAGAGAATGCCATCCTTTTGGCGTTATGCATGGAACGCGGCAACGTGGTAGACAGGGCTATCCTCCTCGAAGAACAGTGGGGAAGCGCCGGCATTATTTATTCCCGCAGTTTGGATACCTATATTACCCGGCTGCGCAAATATTTGAAAGAAGACCCGGCTGTACAGATATTAACCGTAAAAGGACAAGGATACAAACTAATGGAGAATTGAAAATAAAGAATAGGCAAGCGCGGTAGCGCTTGCCACAGCTTACGACTAAACCATGTGCCAACTCAGTGTAAATATTAACAAGGTAGCGACGCTTCGTAACGCGCGCGGGGGCAATATTCCCGACGTGTTGCAGGTAGCGGTGGATTGCGAACGGTTCGGCGCGCAGGGCATCACCGTGCATCCGCGCCCTGACGAACGGCATATCCGCTATGCCGACGTGCGCGCCTTGAAACCATTGCTGACTGCGGAATTTAATATCGAAGGCAATCCCGAGCCGTCGTTTATTGAACTGGTACTGGAAGTGCAGCCGCAGCAGGTAACGTTAGTGCCGGACGGGCACGACGTGATTACATCCAACGCCGGATGGGACGTAAAGAAGCATCTGTCTTTCCTGCGCGAAGTAATTGCGGCGTTCAAATCCAAAGGTATCCGCACTTCTATCTTTGTCGACGCCGATGCGGAAATGGTTCGCCATGCCGCCAACGCCGGCGCCGACCGTGTGGAACTCTACACAGAATCCTATGCCGCCCATTATGCCGCCAACCGCGAAACCGCGATAGCCGCTTTTGTAGCCGCCGCACAGGCTGCCACCGACGCCGGACTGGGCTTAAATGCCGGACATGACTTGAACCTGGACAACCTCGCTTATTTTTACCACCGGATTCCGGCATTGCTCGAAGTGTCGATTGGACATGCCCTGATTAGCGATGCGCTGTATTTTGGATTGGAAAATACCATCCAACTTTACCGGCGGCAGTTGTTAAACTAAAAATTATTTGTAGCTTTGTACTTCTAAAATTAAAAAACATGAAAAAAATACAACTGATTGTAAACGCCGTTCTCTTTTTAGCCATCGCCGGCTTGTACGTTCTATATTTTGCCTGCAACGGCAACCCAACCCCAAATAATGCAGCCGGGATAATATCCGAAGGTGAAGCCGCTCCGGCGGGCAGCATTGTGTACCTTCAAATAGATTCGCTGGTCAATAACTACGACATGTACCACGACCTGCGCGGCGAATTGGAGGTTAAAGTTAAAGGTATGGAAGACGACCTGTCGAAACGCAGCAAGAGTTTTGAACGGAATGTAAATGATTACAAGGAAAAAATCCAAAAGGGATTGGTTACCCGTTCGCAAGCCGAACAACTGGAACAGCAATTGGGGCAAAAACAGCAAGAACTGGCTACATATAGCGAACGTTTGCGCAACGAGTTGGCGGAAGAAGAAGCGGTCATGCTGCGCCGTATTTACGACGCCATAACAACCTACCTGCAAAGTTACAATATAGACCATGACTATTCGTTAATCATTAGCACCAACGCTTCCACGAATACGATCATACAGGGTCATCCGAGTTTGGATATAACCAAAGACGTGCTCGCCGGGCTGAATGCAACCTATGTGCGCCCGAAAAAATAATTCAGGTAAAAAGCTACGGTTTATTAAAGGAAAAACGCTAACAGGTTTCACCTGTTAGCGTTTTTCCTTTGTGCAGTTCCTTCATTATTTTCCGCGATATAATTTCCAAAGCTGTTTTCTGTAATCCCAAATGATAATGAAAACCAAGCCAACGAGAAATGAATATATAGCTAACGGCTTCACGTAAAACAGGAAATTATTCTTCCGGCGGAATGTTTCGGCAAATTCCTGCACAACTGTAACCGGGTCCGAATAAAGTTGTAAAGTTGTATATCTTGATATGACCTGATTGTTCAAACCAATCAGTTCGCCGTGATATAGCGGTTGCGGTATTTCATTCAAAACTAACAATTGCCCGCTGCCTACGGCTTTTTTAGTGTCGCTCTTTTGGAAATATTCGTACCGTTGTAAACTGTCGAACCGGTTTATTTGTTGATTCAAATAGCTTATTTGTTCATTGATTTCTTCTATTCTCCGCACATTATGCTGTTGCACGTACTCATTTTTATTGATAAAATTCAGCAAATTTTGCCGGATGTGCGGAAGCACCTCATGCGAATAAGCCCATACATTGATGTAAAAAGAACCGTGAAGTATTTTGGCGACTTTGCTCGAATCTCGGGAAGAGATGTATTTGTGGTCTTCGTCAATAATGTCCGGTAACCCGTCCTTATTGATGTCTACGCCATAGCATGCCCGGATAGAATAAATTTGCTTGGCTATGGACGCCGGAATAGTCAATTTCCGCACCCATTCCAACGGAGTACGAATATTTTCTAATGATAATTCTTCGTTAATCAGGTTTACATAAAAAAAGTTATCCGCCACATTTGCCCGTACAAGCATGTGCGAACTGTAATAAGGTTTGTGGGACGCATACAGGAGGAAGCCAATGGCTATGCCCGCAAAAACAAAACAGGCAAGCCAAATACTTTTTCGAAAAAAGAAAATAAAAACAGCGCTGATAATTTTAGCTATCCAGCACCCGAATTTCCGCAGGATTTCCCATAAATCTATTTCTTGCCCGGCGTTGTTTTTTGTAGAATCGTTTTCCATAGAATACTTATGCTAAAAAATTTATTGTGCAAAGATAGAAAAAATATTTCAATCCAGCGTCATCCGAATCCGCCACGCAGCAGGATAAAGGTTATTGGTACGGCGTCCAAGATGCTTGACAAAACCTAATGGAAGCTGGTTACAGGTGAGCAATACAAAATCTTTTCCCGCGAAGTCAAGCCTGATAGTGTCGCGGCGCAGGAAACGCAAGGCGGCAGGTATATCTACGTCAACTTCCGGGAAAGCTTTTGGTTGCAGGGCGGTAGATAACGCCAGCGCCGCCGCCGGAATAATTGTAGCTCCTTTTTGTTCGCCTACGGCTACGCCGGCTTGCAGCACATTCAGTTGTTGCGAAAGTTGCGCAATAAAAGCCTGCTGCGAAGGAGGCAAAGCGTGGATAAAGTTATTCCGGCTTTCAAAAACAAATTGTCCGGACAACCATTTTTCCACTGGCGACGCCGCTTTCAATGCCGTATGGCGTACCGCCTTTTCGTTGGCGATCCGGCGAACGGGGCGGGACGGCGCGGTTTTCCGCAGGACGCTTACAAAAAATCCTTCGCCCTGCACACGGTGCGGATAAAAGCGGTAGCCCGCCTCGCTTTCGGCAATGCCCCATGCCGGAGGCAGCGACAGCAATACCCGTTCAGCGCCCAAGACGTTTTGTATCCATTGTACGTTGGCGTCGTTTTCGTCGCGGTTAAAGGTGCAGGTGCTGTATATTAACAGCCCGCCCTCGCGCAAGGCGTTCCATGCGCCGGCGGCAATGCGACGCTGGCGTCCGGCGCAAAGCTGCACATGCGCCGGGCTCCATTCTTTCATGGCGGCAGCGTCTTTGCGGAACATCCCTTCGCCGGAACAGGGCGCGTCAATCAATAATACATCGAAAGCGCCGGCAAGCGTTCCGAAGGACTGCGGGTCGTTGCAGGTTACCGCTACATTCGGGGAGCCCCATTTTGCAAGGTTTTCCAGAAGAATGGCGGCGCGGCTGCGGAGGACTTCATTTGCCACCAGCAAGCCGCCGGGCGGCAGTAAACCGGCAAGCAGCGTTGATTTGCCGCCGGGCGCAGCGCACAAATCCAATATGCGGCAACGGTCGCCTAACGATTGCACAACCGGCGCCAACTGCGCCAAAAACATGGACGAAGCTTCCTGTACATAATAAGCGCCGCCGTGTAACAACGGGTCAAGCGTGAACGCCGGGCGTTCCGCCAGATACACGCCGTCCGGACACCAGGCCACCGGCGTTTCCCGTGCAAATTTCCCGGATGCGGTTTTTCCCCGATTATAACGGATACTTACCGGCGTCGCCTGCCGCAAGGCGTCGAGCAAATCGCCGGCTTCCGCGCCCAACAGGTTTTGCAACGATTGAACAAATGGTAAAGGTATTTCGGGCATAACGGTAAAAATTCTTTCTGCAAAAATACGGTTTTGGCGGGATAAAGCAAATATTTCTTTAGTATATTCAATTATGTCAGCATTCAAAGATTTCAAAATTCAAGTTGCCTGCCGGAACACAATTACCAAAAGGAAATGCAGCCACCACGCGCCCTGTTCAGCTGCCTGACCTACCTGACCGAACATTCGGTGCGTCATTCCGAGCGGAGCGAAGCGGAGTCGAGGAATCTGCTGCGATATGCGCTGCGCGCGATAAATGCGCTACGCGCGATAAATGCCCTTCGGGCGATAAATGCGCTTCGCGCGATAAATTTGCTGCATCGCCCCGCTGTTCAGCCCAAACTGCCTGCGTTTGGGAGCAGATTCCTCCGCTACGGTCGGAATGACGCGCTAATGCGCTAACCCTGCTACATTATCAATTGAAATTTGCTGATTATGTCATGCCGGTTGTATTTTACCAGCGCAATTTCAGCGTTACGGGGCAGTGGTCGGAATGTACGACGTCTTTCAGGATGCCGGCGTCGAGGAGGTTGTTTTGGAGGTTGCCGGTCGCCCAGAAGTAATCCAGTCGCCAACCGATGTTGCGGGCGCGCGACTGGGCAAAATAGCTCCACCAGCTGTAGCATTCCGTTTCTTCTTTATGGAATATCCGGAAAGTATCCACAAAACCGCATGATTCCAATGTGTCCAGCCATGCGCGTTCTTCGGGCAGGTAGCCCGACGTTTTTTCGTGCGCTTTGGGATTGTTGATGTCAACAGGTTTGTGGCTGATGTTGAAATCGCCGGTGATAATAATTTTGGGGCGCGTCAGGCGGAGTTGCAAAATATATTTCAGGAAATCGGCGAGGTAATCCATTTTGAAGTGCTGGCGTTCTTCGCCCATCGTTCCCGACGGGAAATAGGAACAGATGAGCGTTATGTCGCCGTAGTCGGCGCGGATGAACCGCCCTTCCGCATCGTAACGCGGAATGCCGATACCGTAAATGACGTTGTCGGGTTGTTGTTTTGAAAAGACGCCCGTGCCGCTGTAGCCCTTTTTCTGTGCGGGATGCAGGAAACAATGGTAGCCTAAACTTTCATAAAAAGCAACATCAACCTGGTCGTTCTGGGCTTTGGATTCCTGAATGCACAATACATCGGGATTTTCCTGTTGCAGCCACGTGTGCAACCCTTTTGTAACTGCCGACCGGATACCGTTAAGATTATAGGAAATAAGATATCGTTCCGGTGCTGCCATTATTTTTTCGGGGGGGTAACGGTTGCTTTCGCATCCATAGTGCAGGTACCGTTGAATATGGCGCCTGCTTCGATACTTATTTTCGTTGTAACAATGCTGCCTTTTACATTAGACGTGCTTTTCAGGCTTATTATTTCCGAGATATTCAATGTCCCTTCCACTTGCCCGAAAATGTCGGTGGTGCGACCGATGATTTCTCCTTTGGTTTTTCCGGTATTCCCGACAACCACCTTGCCTTTGGCTGTAATGTTGCCTTCCAGGAAGCCGTCCAGACGAATATCTCCGGGGGTGTTGATGTTTCCAATAACTTCTGTGCCTTGGCAAATCCGGTTGATATTACTCATCGACTGTTGTTCTTGTTCACGTGCCATATGTTCCATATTTAAGTTTTAGTTGAGAAAACAAAGTTACAATTTTTTTTTTACTGGGCAACTTTATACAATTTATCGGCGCGGCGAACTTTTCCGGGAATAGCAATGGAGCAGGCGTCGCCTTTGACGGCTTTCGGTACCGCCTGCAATTCCACCCGGATTTCCGTAACGGTTTTGCGCACTACGCCGGTGGTGGGACCGATGACCAAGACCTCGTCGCCAACGGACAGTTCGCCGGTTTCGATTAAAAACTCCGCCACGCCCAACCGGTTGAAATAATTGGTGGCTTTGCCGATATATTCTTTCCGTTCGGTGGCTTTGTTGCCATATACTTCGCTCCATTCGCCGAGCCTTGCGCCCTGATAGTAGCCATCCCAAAAGCCGCGATTGAACACGGTTTTTAAAGTAGCGGTTAGCTGTTCCGCCAGTTGGGGCGTATAGCCGCCGGCGAGGAGCGCATCTATTGCGCGGCGGTAGCAAGCGGTTACGGTTTGCACATAATCGGCGGAACGGGCGCGACCTTCGATTTTGAGCACACGCACGCCGGCATCCAGCAGCTTGTCCAAAAAGCCAATGGTGCAAAGGTCTTTCGGCGACATGATGTACTGGTTGTCGATAGCCAGTTGCCGACCGGTTTCGTTGTCGGTAACCGTATAGCCGCGCCGGCATATCTGGTAACATGCGCCGCGATTGGCGGAGGCGTTGTATTCGTGCAGGCTCAGGTAACATTTGCCGGACGTCGCCATGCACAATGCGCCGTGGCAGAACAGTTCGATACGTACCGGTTGCCCGCCGGGACCTTTCACCGGCTCTGCCATTATCTGCGAATAGATTTTTTTTATTTTATCCAACGCCAGTTCGCGCGACAGCACTACCACATCGGCAAACTGTGCATAGAAGCGCACCGCTTCGATATTGGTCAGGTTGAGTTGCGTGGAAATATGTACTTCGACGCCCTGCCGGCGGGCATGGTTAATGGCAGCCATATCCGACGCAATGATAGCCGAAACGCCCGCCTGCTTTGCCAAATCAATGATGCGGCGCATCTCGTCCAGTTCGTCGTCATATAATACCGTATTTACCGTAAGGTAAGAACGGATATGGCGTCGGCGGCAGAAGTCCGTCACACGCGCCAAATCGTCCGGCGAAAAATTATTGGCTGACCGCGCCCGCATGTTCAGGTTACCCACGCCGAAATATACGGCGTCCGCCCCGCCCTGCGCCGCCGCCGCGAGGCATTCAAAGTTGCCCGCCGGCGCCATGAGTTCTATGTCGGTACTTTTCCCCATCGTCAATCGTGGATTATGAATTAGCGGTTAGTGGTTAGTGCTGGCGCGCCAGCCAACTCATAACTCATAATTCATAACTCATAATTCATAATTATTCGAGCAGTTTTTTATACTTAAACCGTTTCGGCGTGGCGTCGCCCAAGCGTTTGTGTTTATTTTCCTCGTATTCCGAATAGCCGCCCTCGAAGAAACAGACTTGCGCGTCGCCTTCGAAAGCGAGGATATGCGTAGCCACGCGGTCGAGAAACCAGCGGTCGTGCGAGATGATGACGGCGCAGCCTGCAAAATTTTCCAGCCCTTCTTCGAGTGCGCGAATGGTGTTTACATCCACATCATTGGTAGGCTCGTCGAGGAGGAGCACGTTGGCTTCTTCTTTCAATGTCAGCGCCAGATGCAGGCGGTTGCGCTCGCCGCCGCTGAGGACGCCGCATTTCTTTTCCTGGTCGGCGCCGGAGAAATTGAAGCGCGATACATATGCCCGCGCATTGATATCGCGGTTACCGAGCCGGATGATTTCGCTGTTTGCCGCAATGGTTTCAAAGACGGTTTTATCAGGGTCGATTTGCCGGTGCTGCTGGTCTACATAAGCTATTTTCACCGTTTCGCCCACGCTGAATGCGCCGGCGTCCGGCGTTTCCATGCCCATAATTAAACGGAAGAGCGTGGTTTTTCCCGCGCCGTTGGGACCGATGACGCCTACGATGCCTGCCGGCGGAAGCCGGAAATCCAGTTGCTCGAACAGCAGCCGCCCGTCATAGCCCTTTGTGACGCCTTGCGCTTCGATGACCTTTCCGCCCAAGCGCGGGCCGTTGGGAATATATATTTCGAGGCGTTCTTCTTTCTGTTTGCCGTCTTCGTTCAACAGTTTTTCATAGGCGCCCAGACGCGCTTTTGATTTTGCCTGCCGCGCTTTGGGCGACATCCGCACCCATTCCAGTTCGCGTTCCAGCGTTTTGCGGCGTTTGCTTTCCTGTTTTTCTTCCTGCGCAAGGCGTTTCGATTTCTGGTCAAGCCACGACGAATAGTTTCCTTTCCATGGGATGCCTTCGCCGCGATCGAGTTCCAGAATCCAGCCCGCCACGTTGTCGAGGAAATAGCGGTCATGCGTTACGGCAATCACGGTGCCTTTGTAGTGCTGCAAGTGCGCTTCGAGCCATTGGATACTTTCGGCGTCGAGGTGGTTGGTCGGTTCGTCGAGGAGGAGGACGTCGGGTTCGCGCAGCAGCAGGCGGCACAATGCGACGCGGCGGCGTTCGCCGCCGCTGAGGTGCCGCACCGGCGTGCTGCCGTCGGGACATTGCAGGGCGTCCATCGCGCGTTCCAGTTTGGCGTCCAGTTCCCATCCGTTTGCCTGTTCGATTTTTTCTGTCAATTCGCCTTGCCGTTCGATGAGTTTCGCCATGTCGTCATCGCTTACCAGTCCGGCGAATTGGGCATTGACGGCTTCGTATTCGCGGAGCAGGTCTACGGTTTCCTGCACGCCTTCTTCGACAATTTCGCGGACGGTCTTTGCGTCGTCCAGCAGCGGCTCCTGTTCGAGGTAGCCCACCGTATAGCCCGGCGCCCAGATTACTTCGCCCTGATATGCTTTTTCAATGCCGGCAATGATTTTCAGCAATGTTGATTTGCCCGAGCCGTTCAGCCCGATGATGCCGATTTTTGCGCCGTAGAAAAACGACAGGTAAATGTCTTTTAATATCGCTTTATTGTTTGCCGGGATGATTTTCCCGACGCCATTCATGGAAAAAATGATTTTTTCGTCTGCCATAATCTAAAATTTTATGCAGGCAAAGATAGTAAATAGTTCTTGGTTGGCAATGCTGATGTGCCAATGTGAAGATGTGGAGATGTGGCTGGCGCAGGCAGATGTGATGATGTGAAGATGTGAAGATGTGAAAATGTGGCTGGCGCCGGCTGATGTGAAGATGTGATGATGTGAAGATGTGGAAATGTGAAAATGTGGCTGGCGCCGGCTGATGTGAAGATGTGGCTGGCGCCGGCTGGGAAGTTAAGAACTAAGAGTTGGGCTGGCGCCGGCTGGGAAGTTAAGAACTAAGAGTTAAGAACTAAGAGTTGGGCTGGCGCCGGCTGATGTGAAGATGTGGCAGCACTAACCGTTCCCCGTTAGCCGTTAGCCGTTCCCCGTTCTCCGTTAGCCGTTCCCCGTTTGCCGTTAGCCGTTAGCCGTTCCCCGTTTGCCGTTTGCCGTTCCCCGTTAGCCGTGCGCCGTTTGCCGTGTGCCGTTAGCCGTGCGCCGTTTGCCTTTTGCCGATAGGCAAAAGCATAAAAACAGTTGTAAAGTACCTTTTGCCGACAGGCAAAAGCATAAAAACAATTGTAAAGTACCTTTTGCCGGTAGGCAAAAGCATAAAAACAATTGTAAAGTACCTTTTGCCGGTAGGCAAATG
>JAITKG010000089.1 GCA_031278495.1 Prevotellaceae bacterium
ACACCACAACCACCATTTCGACCTCGACGAAGACGCGCTGCAATACGGCGTGGGCGCCATGACGCAGTTTGCCGCGAGGTATTTAAGCAGGTAGAAGAGAGATGCGCGCGCCACGCGTCTTTACATTGGCGGAGAGTCGTGCGTCTTTCTGTGGACGAGGGTCTACCCTGTCCTGATTATCCGGGTAAACAGCATTGCTGAACTAAGAAATCCAAATACGATGTTCAGGTTGGAACGGGCGTCCGTTCAGGCGCTAAACCAATATTGGTTCAGAGGCTGAGCGGATACCCATTTTCATGCGTTTGCCCCAGAAAATTTATACCGCCTTATACAATCTGTAGAGTTTTTTGTATCTTTGCACATCCTAAAAAAGTTGTTATGTTTGGAAGGATTAAGAGGAACATAGGCCACCGGATACTGAAGAAGCAACGTAAGCACCAACAGTGCAAACGGCAATTCCATAATTTCAATACGGCAAAATCGGTAGGCATATTATACCTGTACGACCCAACAACAGAAAACGATATTCAAATGCTTGTAAGGTTTTTGGCGGAGCGGAACATAAAGGCACAACTATTGGCATACAGTCCCGAATCGAAGCCGCCGCAATCCTTTATAACCACCGTTAATAAACGCTTATTCCATAAAGAGCAGTTGAACTGGTTTGGCAAACCGGTAGCCGGCGAAGTGGATAATTTCATCCAGTCGCCGTTTGATATTTTAATTGATTTCAGCTATCCGCCGTGTTATCCGATGCAATATATAGCCACGCTTTCCCATGCGCAAATGCGTGTCGGAAAAATAGCTTATCCCGACAATCCGTACGAATTTATTTTAACGATTCCCGAACAGGACAACAACAAATTTTTTATTGAACAGTTGAAACATTATTTACTCTCCATTCAAATAAAGTAATGTGGTGGGATGACGAAGATACTACCTTTTTCGAAAGCGCAGAAGTAGCCGCGCTGGTTCACCGTTATGAAAATATGGTGAAGCATAACCGCGCCGATTATTTTGACGAAGAAGAATACGAAACAATCGTAGAACATTACCTTCTGGTAAACAAATTGAGCGAAGCCTTGCGGGTAGCCGATTGCGGCAGCCGGCAGCATCCGTTTTCCGACGATATGAAATTATGTTATGTCAACGTGCTGCTCGAAAAAAAAGAAGCGGCGCACGCATTACAACTGCTACAGGAAATGGAAGCGAAAGGCGTTAATGATTCGGAGTTGTCGTTTTTAACCGGCATGGCATACATGCAATTGGGAAACATACCCGAAGCAACGGTATACTTCGATAAATGCACGCAGCAAACCGACGATGAAGACCAGCTTTCGTTGCTGCTGAATATCGCCTCCGACCTGATGGAAAAACAGGAATACGCTGCGGCGTTAAAATACATAAAAACCGCATCGGAGCTGGCGCCCGGTGACATGGAAGTAATCAATGAAATGGCTTTCTGCAACGAACGGTTGAATAATTTGGATGAAAGTCTATACTACTACGAAAAATACATTAAAGAAGAACCCTTCAACGACAATGTATGGTATAACATAGGAACGGTATATGCGCGTAAAAACGACTACCAGCAAGCGATGCAAGCGTTCAACTTTGCCGTTACGCTAAACGAAAAAAACGCTTCGGCTTATTATAACCTTGCCAATACCTACGTACAGCAGGAAAAATACCCGGAAGCAATAAATACTTTCCAAGCCTTCTTAAAATTAGAGCCGGACAACTCTACCGCCTATGTGTCTATGGCCGCCTGCTACGAAAAATTAAACTGTTCCGGCGAGGCGCTTGCCGCTTACAGGGAAGCCGTTATTTTCGACGATAATTTTGCGGAAGCACACTATGGACTGGCGGTAGCTTATGCCAATACCAACAAGTGGGAACAGGCGTTGCAACACATGTACAGGGCGGCAACGCTGGAACCCGGCTGCCTGGAATACTGGTTGCAATTAGGCAATATCCTTTTACAGTCACGCGGAAATAAAAAAACATTATGATAAACGGGAAACGTATTGCAGTGGTGCTGCCTGCTTATAATGCGGCGCAAACATTGGCGAAAACGTATCACGAAATCCCTTTGGATATAGTGGACGACGTCATTTTAGTGGACGACAAAAGTTATGACACAACGGTGCAGGTAGCGCACGATTTAGGTATAAAACATATTGTGCAACATCCGAAAAATCGCGGCTATGGCGGCAACCAGAAGAGTTGTTACAACAAGGCGCTGGGGTTGAATGCCGATATTGTAGTCATGCTGCATCCCGATTACCAGTACACGCCGAAGTTGCTGCATTCCATGTGCTACATTATTGCCAACGATATATACCATGTCGTGTTGGGTTCGCGTATCTTGGGGCGCGGCGCTTTGCACGGCGGCATGCCCCGCTACAAATATACCTTCAACCGGCTATTGACCGGATTCCAAAATATTTTGATGCACCAAAAATTGAGCGAATACCATACCGGCTACCGCGCTTTCTCGCGCAAAGCTTTGCAGGCGGTGAACTACGAATTAAACTCCGATGACTTTGTGTTCGATAATCAAATGTTAGCGCAACTTTTTTATAAAAAATTTGAGATTGCCGAAATCACTTGTCCCACCAAATATTTTAAGGAAGCCTCGTCCATCAATATACGCAGAAGCATTAAATATGGTTTCGGCGTGTTGGGCGTATCGCTTTCGTACCGGTTGCAAAAATGGCATTTAGGGAAATTTAAAATTTTTTCATAGCCTAAGTTTTTACTATCTTTGCACGCTAAAAAAATAAAATTAACCGGCTCCGTAGCTCAGTTGGATAGAGCAACAGATTTCTAATCTGTGGGTCGTGGGTTCGAATCCCTCCGGAGTCACAGGAAAATCAGGCTACATTTAATTTCTGCGGGGTATTCCGTTCCAACTTTTCTTCGGCATATTGTTTCGTAACATGCAATGCGTCCTTGCCGCTTGACGGCAATTCATACATGGCGTCCATCATAATGGTTTCGCAAATGGAACGCAAGCCGCGTGCGCCGAGATTAAACCCTACGGCTTTGTCCACAATAAAATCCAGCACGTCGTCGTCGAACGTGAGCCGGATATTGTCTAACTGGAATAAATGGATGTATTGTTTAAGAATAGCATTTTTCGGCTCGGTGAGGATATTTCGCAAAGCCTCGCGGTTCAACGGGTTTAAGTAGGTGATGACCGGCAAACGCCCAACAATTTCAGGAATCAGCCCGTATTTGCGCAAGTCAGCCGGCGCAATGTATTGCAACAAATTTTCCTTGTCAATATGCGCTGTCCGTTGCACTGCGCCAAAACCCATTACTTGCGTATTGAGGCGTTGCGCAATGCGTTTTTCAATGCCTTCAAAAGCGCCGCCGCAAATAAATAAAATATTGCGCGTATCTACTGTAATCATTTTCTGTTCGGGGTGTTTGCGCCCGCCTTGCGGGGGAACATTCACTTCCGTGCCTTCCAACAGTTTCAGCAACGCCTGTTGCACGCCTTCGCCCGACACGTCGCGCGTGATAGACGGATTGTCGCTTTTACGTGCAATTTTATCTATCTCGTCAATAAACACAATGCCTTTTTGTGCAGCCTGAACGTTGAATTCTGCCGCTTGCAGCAGGCGCGTCAATACGCTTTCCACATCTTCGCCTACGTAGCCGGCTTCGGTCAGCACGGTAGCGTCAACGATAGTGAACGGCACATGGAGTAACCGCGCAATGGTGTGCGCCAGCAATGTTTTCCCGGTGCCGGTAGGCCCGACAAGTAAAATATTCGACTTGTCTAATTCTACGGCGCTTTTATTATTATACATGATGCGCTTGTAGTGGTTGTAAACCGCTACCGACAGGAATTTTTTAGCGTCGTCCTGCCCAATCACATATTCATCCAACCGCTGTTTGATTTCCTGCGGTTTCAACAATTGGATTTTATCCAATGATACCGGCTCGTTTTTTTGCAGGGTAGTTTTTACCATCTCTGCCGCCGCATCAATACAGATATTGCAAATCACAGCGCCGCGCTCGGCATGAATCAATAGCACGCCGTCCTGTTCGGTGCGTCCGCAAAACGAACACCGTACTTTGGGATGAAAATTATTTTTTGTTGGCATTGGTCAAAATTTCGTCAATCATACCGTACGACAAGGCTTCCTGTGAAGTCATCCAATAGTCGCGGTCGGCGTCTTTTTCAATTTGTTCTACCGGTTTCCCCGTATGTTTGGCAATGATTTCGTATAATTCGCGTTTAAGTTTCACGATTTCGCGGGCGGTGATTTCAATGTCCGACGCCGGTCCTTCGGCGCCGCCCATCGGTTGGTGAATCATCACGCGGGAATGGGGCAGCCCGGTACGGCGTCCCCTGTGCCCGGCGGTTAGCAGGATAGCCGACATGGAAGCCGCAATGCCGGTGCAAATGGTCGCGACTTTCGGGTTTATCAACTGCATGGTGTCGTAAATGCCCAAGCCGGCGTATACCGAGCCGCCCGGCGAGTTAATGTACATTTGAATATCTTTGTTCGCATCGGTTGATTCGAGGAATAACAGTTGCGCTTCAATAATATTCGCCACATCGTCATTGATTGGTACGCCAAGGAAAATAATGCGGTCCATCATCAGGCGCGAAAACACATCCATTGTCGCCACATTCAACTGCCGCTCTTCGATAATCGTCGGGTTGATATAGTTGGCGTGTACATTGCCATAGCGGTGCAAAGCCAGGCTGCTGACGCCCAGATGCCGGGTGGCGTATTGTTGAAATTCATTCGTATTCATGGCTTATTATTTTTCGTAGAGTTTTTGTAATTTGTCATTCGTAATTTCTTTCGTATCCAATGTTACCGTAGCTTTCACGTAGCTTATCACCTTATCGCTTTCCACCTTATCGCGGATACGCTCCCATTCCTTTTCATTCGCCAGAATGCTGTTGGCGTAATGTTCGATTTGTTCTTCCGGTGCATTGTGGATGCCATATATCTGGAGTTGGTACCGCGCCATTTTTTTAGCATGTTCTAAAAAATCGTCATGCTTTAATTCTATTTTTTGTTCTTTCAGGATATAGTTGCGGATCATGTGCCGGCGCAAGTCATCGGCGAATGCCGGAAATTCTTTTTCAATAATGTCCGGCGCGATTTTTTCGTCCTTCGAATAATTTAACCAGCGTTTCAAAAATGCTTCCGGCAATTCAATGTGCGCTTTCTTCAACAAGGCGTCGTAAGCGTCAATATAAAAGCGGTAATCGCTTTCATGCATATATTTTTCACGAATCTGTTCAGTGATTTTTTGCATAAATTCGTCTTCGTTTTTCACGATGCCTTCGCCGAACAAACGGTCGTATAAGTCTTGATTTAATTCAGCTGCGGCAAACCGTTTAACTTCTTTTATCTTTATGGTGAACACCGGATCAATACCCGCTAATTCTTCTTTTTTTACTTTCAGCAACGCCGCTAAATCAGTTTCGTTAGCGATGATTTTTTTCACATCCGCTTCGATTTCGTCGCCGGCTTTTTTTCCGGTAAACAGTTCTTCTACCGCATTTTTTTCGATGGCTTTAAGCAAAAGAACAGTATCTTCTATCGTCTTCCCGCCTTGTACCAAGTCCACTTGCAGGTATTCGTCTTTTCCGGTAATGGTTTCCGTTGCGACCAGTTGCCCATATCGTTTTAGGATTACTTCCTTTTGGTTTGCTTTATCCTCTTCGGTTATCGTGATATTGTAGAAGGGTATTTTATCTTTTTCCGAAAGGGTAAATGCAATATCCGGCGCAAAACCTATTTCAAAATCAAATGTGAGATTACCGGAATCTTCCATGTTTTGTTTTTCTGCGGCGTCGCTGGGAATGGGTTCGCACAACAGGGTTAGCTTGTTCTCTTCAATATATTTATTCAGGCTTTCCGGCAATAATTTATTTATTTCTTCAAACAATGCCGTACGCCCGTGCATTTTTTCGACCAAGCCTACTGGCGCCATGCCCGGGCGAAAACCCTTGATTTCCGCTTTGCGGCGGTAATCGTTCAAATTCTTTTTCACCAGTGATTCGTAGTCGCTTTTTTCAATGGTTAGCGTAAGGATGGCTGTTAATTCGTCGATTTTTTTCTGTGTTATATTCATGGACTGTTTAATATTGGATGTTGATATCAGGTTACAAAATGCCGTTACGTCATCAACTAATCACATTTTATTTGTGCGGGCAAAGGGACTCGAACCCCCACGCCTTACGGCACCAGATCCTAAGTCTGGCGCGGCTACCAAATTACGCCATGCCCGCTTTTGGGGACGCAAAGATAGTGAAAAAAACACAAATAAAAAAGGAGCGTGGATATACGCGCACAACCGCAGGTTTAAGTATCAAATGCAACCGGATTATTTATGGCGAAGGAAAGTATTTGAATCTGCCATCCGGAGTTTACGCTGTAAATGCATCCGTAATAACAAAATTGAAAATAACAGATGGATATTGTACTACAGGTACAGATGAGTACGGTTGGGCTACAAAAAAATATGTAAATTGCGACAACTGTTTAAACGGATTGCTGGGATGGTGGTGTGGAACAACAGATAGTGGAATGCATTATAATATATTGAATCACATACCTGGCACGAATTCTTTTTGTGGTGGTTACATAACTGCATCTATTGCACTGAATAACAGAACCGATCCATTGACTGTTCGCTGTTTCCGCCAACTGTAGTTTTTCTACAACAATGATTATAATGACATGGAAGCAAAGAACTGCTTCATAATAATACGGTGCCTTCGTCCATAACGTATGGTTACGTTTTTTGCAGGGTGAGGGCGTGCATGGCCGCTCATTTATCGCGCAAAACGGCTTTGTCGCGTCCCTAATCA
>JAITKG010000127.1 GCA_031278495.1 Prevotellaceae bacterium
TGCGGATTATGGTCAGGCACATCGAGCCTGTAAAGAAGCGGTAAGGTTGTATAATACCCGTCGCCCGCATTGGTCGTTAGGATTAAAGACGCCGGAGGAGGTATATAAGGCAGCATAGTCGTCCTCCCCTTGCCTGTTGCCCGGAGGGCAACAGGCAAGGGGAGGTGGCACGCCAAGAAAACAATCAATAAAAATGAATAAAAAATTAACCAATAAAAATCATTAGTAACCTGTCAACTTTTTTCAGGACGGGACACGCGGTAGAAACTTTCAACTTTCAACGCTCAACTTTCAACTTTCAATTAAATGTAGTAACTTTACGCCTTAAAATTATACCTGTATAAAGGGTTTTTATGTTGAGATGAGCCATAATAAACTTGAAAAAATAAAAACCGCACTGATTTCGGTTTATCACAAAGACAAGCTGGATGCGGTCGTTCGCCTGCTGGATGAATTGGGAATAACTATTTATTCTACCGGCGGCACGCTTGATTTTATAACCGGTTTAGGCATTAAAGCGCAATCGGTGGAAAGCCTGACGGGCTATCCCTCTATTCTCGGCGGTCGCGTAAAGACATTGCATCCGAAAGTTTTTGGCGGCATCCTGGCGCGCCGCGATAATGCGCAAGACACGGAACAACTCTCCAAATACGGCATTCCACCTGTTGATTTGGTGATTGTAGATTTGTATCCATTCGAAGCAACCGTGCGTTCCGGAGCCGAAGCACAGGCGATTATTGAGAAAATAGATATCGGCGGTATTTCGCTTATCCGCGCGGCAGCTAAAAATTTTGCCGATACCTTGATTGTTTCATCGCGCGAACAATATCCGGCGTTGATTGAATTGTTACAATCCGGTAAAGGCGCAACCACGTTGGCTATGCGCCGTACCTTTGCCGCACAGGCTTTCCGGCAATCGTCGTATTATGATGCGGCGATTTTTAATTATTTCAATGAACAGGAAAAATTACCGGTGTTCCAACAATGCTTCAGGGATAGCATGTCGTTGCGTTATGGCGAGAATCCGCATCAGGAAGCGCGGTTTTACGGACGTTTGAACGATATGCTGGAGCAATTGCATGGCAAAGAAATTTCCTATAATAATTTATTGGATATTGATGCGGCGGTGGCGCTTATCAGCGATTTTTCCGAAACAACTTTTGCTATTTTGAAACATAACAATGCGTGCGGCTGCGCATCGGCTGCGCATCCGTTGACCGCATGGCGCAAGGCATTGGCAGGCGACCCGGTATCCGCTTTCGGTGGCGTCATCATCACGAACCAACCGGTGGATACGGAAAGCGCCAAAGAAATAAATGAACTGTTCTTTGAAGTAATTATTGCGCCGGGCTATTCCGGAAAAGCGCTGGAATTATTGAGAACAAAGAAGAACAGGATAATTTTAGTACTGAAAAATACCGCTTTGCCGGCACGGCAGTTCCGCTCGTTGCTCCATGGGGTAGTGCAGCAAAACCGCGACACAGCCGTAGAAATGCCGGATGACTTAATGCCGGTAACAACGAAAAAACCGGCGGAAAAAGAAATTCCCGATTTGCTTTTTGCAAATAAATTAGTAAAACATTCGAAATCGAATGCTATTGTATTGGCGAAAGACGGGCAATTGCTTGCAAGCGGCGTGGGGCAAACCTCGCGGGTAGACGCGTTGAAGCAGGCGATTGTAAAAGCGCAAACATTCGGCTTTTCCTTGCAGGGAGCAGTAATGGCGTCCGACGCTTTTTTCCCGTTTCCCGATTGCGTCGCTATTGCCCATGAAGCGGGGATAACGGCGGTAGTGCAGCCGGGCGGCTCGGTCAATGATGAAAAGAGCATCAGCTATTGCAACGAACATAATATGGCTATGGTAACAACCGGCATACGGCATTTTAAACATTGACGATTTTTTATTGACTATTGATGGATGAGTTCGGAAGAGTTAAAAAAAGGGTTTAAGGCTTTTGCATTACGGATTATAAAATTGGCAGAAAGTTTACCGGATAATCTTACGGGAAATGTAATTGCAAAGCAGATTATTCGTTCGGGAACTTCGTCTGGTGCGAATTACAGAGCGGCTTGTATAGCAAAGTCAAAAAGAGATTTTATAAATAAACTGAAAATAGTCGAAGAAGAATTAGATGAAACATTGTATTGGCTGGAATTAGTTATGGAGGCAAACTTGGTTCGGGAAACTTTATTACAAAAATTGGTTATTGAAAATGAAGAATTATTAAAAATAATTATTAGCTCCATCAATACCGTGAAAAAAACAATAAATGATAAACCGTAAATTATAAATTGTAAATTATAAATCGTAACTTGTAAATAACTAAATCGTAAATCGTAAATCATAAATCATAAATAACTAAATCGTAAATCGTAAATAACTAAATAGTAAATAAAAAAATGGCATTCTCCTTTTTAACACAAGAGTTGGCAATGGATTTAGGCACTGCTAACACTATCATCATCCACAACGATAAAATTGTAGTGGACGAACCCTCTATCGTGGCTATCGACCAGAATACGGGCAAGCCTATCGCTATCGGTGAAATGGCGCGGCAGATGCACGGTAAAACGCATGAGAACATCAAAACCATTCGCCCGTTGCGCGACGGCGTGATTGCCGACTTTAACGCCGCCGAACAAATGATGCGCGGCATGATAAAACTCGTGAGCCCCAAGCACCGTTGGTTTACGCCAAGCTTGCGTATCGTTGTTTGCATTCCGTCGGGAAGCACCGAAGTGGAAATCCGCGCCGTGCGCGACTCTTCGGAACACGCCGGGGGACGCGACATTTATATGATTTATGAACCGATGGCGGCGGCGCTGGGTATCGGCATTGATGTGGAAGCGCCGGAAGGAAGCATGGTAGTGGATATCGGCGGCGGCACTACGGAGATTGCCGTAATTGCCTTAGGCGGTATTGTGTGCAACCAAAGTATCCGCGTGGCGGGCGACGGCTTTACATTGGACATTCAACAGTACATGCGGCACCAGCACAACATCCGGATTGGCGAACGCACGGCGGAAGACATTAAAATATCTGCGGGTTCGGCATTGTCGGAACTGGAGAACCCGCCGGCGCCTTTTGTTGTTCGCGGACCGAATTTAATGACATCTTTGCCGGTGGAAGTGGCTGTGACATATCAGGAGATTGCACACTGCCTCGATAAATCGCTCATAAAAGTAGAGGCGGCTATTCTTGCGGTGTTGGAACAAACGCCGCCGGAATTATATTCGGATATCGTACAACGCGGCATCTACCTGACCGGCGGCGGCGCTTTGCTGCGCGGTCTTGACCGGCGATTGACCGAAAAAATAAATATACCTTTCCACATTGCTGAAGACCCCTTGCATGCAGTTGCCCGCGGCACAGGCATTGGATTGAAGAATATCGGCAAGTTCCCTTTTTTGATGCGCTAAATTTTGACGCTTTAAATGAATGCTATCTATCGCCTGTTAGTCCGGCTTCGTGTTACGCTGCTGTTTATTGCACTGGAAGTTGTTGCGCTCTTGTGCATAATCAACAGTAGCTACTATCAACATTCGATAGTGGTCAATTATGTGCGGCTGGGCAAAGAAATACTGGATGAAAAAATAAATTCATGGCGTTATTATTTTTCGCTGGAAGAAATCAATGAAAGGTTGGCGCAAGAAAATAATGAATTGCAAAACCGCCTGGAATATTATAACCGGCAAGATTCATTAAAACAAGCTACCGTTTCCGACACGCTTAGCCGCCCTGTCTATTCTTACATTCCGGCGGCTGTTGCAAGCAATTCGGTCAATAATCTGCATAACTATATTACCTTGAATATAGGTGCAGCCCATGGCGTTGTGCCGGATATGGGAGTAGTTGTTTACAACGGGTTAATCGGCACGGTCATTCATGTATCCGAACACTACTCGTTAGTCAAATCGCTGTTGAGCGCGAACTGGAGAGTGAGCGCAAAAGTGAAAAGAAGCGGAACTTTCGGTCCTTTGTACTGGAACGGCATTAACTACCGCGAACTGGTACTTGCCGACATTCCGCAGCACATCCCGGTAGCTATTGGCGACACCATAGTATCGAGTGGCTATTCTGCCTTTTTCCCGCCTGATATTCCTATCGGCATGGTGAAGTCAATAGAAACAAAGCGGGGCAACTTTTATGAAATTACCGTTACACTGTTTGCCGATTTCAAACAATTACGCTATGTAAATGTAGTAAAACATTTATACCAGGACGAACTTAAAGAATTAGCTTCTTTTAATTATGAATAGCTCTTCCCTCCGCCGGCTTTTTATCTTCGCGATAATGGTGTTGCTGCAAAGTTTTATCTTTACAAAACTGCCCTTGACAACGTATGTGCAACCGTGCATATATGTTTTATTTATATTACTGCTGCCTGTCGGGCATTCAAGGATAACCGCATTATTATGGGCTTTTTGTCTGGGGCTGTGCGTAGACTTGTTTACATTGGATGTGATAGGCATCAACACCGCTGTAACAGTAGCGCTGGCGTTCATCCGCCCCTATTTGCTGAAATTATTTTTACCCAAAAGCGATATTGACGCTTTTATTATACCAACTGCAAAAATACTTGGTATACGGCAGTTTTTAGGCTATTCATTCTTATCTTTGTTATTTCACCAAACATTATTTTTCTTTTTGGATGCATTTGCATTCTATGACATTTTCCATACCTTGCTGCGGATTTTAATGAGTACGGTATGCAGTGTAATTTTCATATTACTTTTGCAATCCTTATTTCACGAAACCCGCAAAACCTTGTACACATAAAATATGAATGACTATTCCAAAAAAAGCACACTGGTTATCGGCGCATTTTTATTTGTTGCCATAGTGATAATAGTGCGTTTATTTTGGATACAGGTAATTGATACTTCGTATAAAGTAACGGCGAGTAATAATGTGCTCCGTTACGAAGTAGAATATCCGGCGCGCGGGCTGATTACCGACCGCAATGGCGTACTGCTGGTGGATAATCAAACGGCATACGATATAATGGTCGTGGCAAGGGAACTGAAAGCCTTTGACACCATTGCTTTTTGCACTATCTTTAATATCCCCGCCCAACAATTCAAAGCTACTATAAATGATATTTACCGTCGACGCCGTTCGCTGGGTTACCAGCCGGTGGCGGTAATGAAACAGGCGCCGGCGGAATATTATGCCGTATTTCAAGAACAGGCTTACAAATTTCCGGGATTTTATGCACAAGCCCGTTCCTTGCGGAATTATCCGCGACCTATTGCCGGCAACCTGCTGGGATATGTTACCGAAGTGGATACGGCGACCATCAATAAGAATCCTTACTACAAGCCCGGCGACTATATTGGGCGAAGCGGGATTGAAGAATCGTATGAAACTTATTTGAGCGGAAAAAAAGGCATCAGTATCTATGTGCGCGACGTACACAATAAAATTAAGGAATCCTACCGGGAAGGTGCGTATGATTCGATACCGGTGGCAGGCACAAATTTGATTTGCACGATTGACGGCGACTTGCAGGAATACGGCGAATGGTTGATGAAAAACAAAGTGGGCAGCGTGGTGGCTATCGAACCGGCTACCGGCGAAATACTGGCTTTAATATCTTCGCCCGGCATTGACCCGCGGCTGTTAGTCGGCATTAACAGGAATTTCCAACGTATGCAATCCGACCCGCTGAAACCGCTGTTTAACCGCGCTATTATGTCGCCCTATCCGCCGGGCTCTACCTTCAAAGTGGTCAATGCGCTGGTAGGACTAAACGAAGGAGTGGTGTTCCCGCATACACGTTACAATTGTTACCACGGCTACAAAATAGGGCGTGGCGTTGGTTGCCATGGGCATCCTTCGCCGATTGATATGATGCAATCCATACAAATGTCCTGCAATGCCTATTATTGCTATGTGTTTCGTGATATTATCGATAATCCGAAATATGAAAACATCGAACAAAGTTTCGTTCAATGGTGCGACTATGTAAGAAGTTTTGGATTCGGGAAAAAAACAGGCATTGATATTCCGAGCGAGCAATCGGGCTCGCTGCCTTCGGTGCCTTTATATAACCGTACGTTCGGGGAAGGGCGGTGGAAATCGCTTTCCATTATTTCGCTGGCTATCGGGCAGGCGGAACTCGGTTCCACGCCGTTGCAAATGGCCAACCTCGCATCCATTGTGGCAAACCGTGGATATTATCACACGCCGCACCTTATACGCGGCACGCAGGACAGTTCGTTTATCGGTAAATATAAAGAACGGCATTATACGATGGTGGATACGGCTTATTTCCCGGTAGTGGTCGAAGGGATGTACCGTGCAGTGCATGGCGGGGCAGGCGCTACGGCATGGCGGGCAATGATTCCGGGCATTGAAATGTGCGGAAAAACAGGCACCGCGCAAAATCCGCATGGCGAAGACCATTCGACGTTTATGTGTTTTGCACCGCGTGAAAATCCGCAAATAGTGATTGCCGCTTATATTGAAAATGCCGGCTTCGGCGCAACATGGGCGGCGCCAATTGCTTCGTTGATGGTCGAAAAATACTTGAACAAAGAAGTTAAACGGAAAGATTTGGAAAAATATATACAGGAAAACAAGCCCCTAAAAAAAGAAAAACATGAGGGAAAACCATAACCTGCTTAATAAACTCGATTGGGCGACTATAGGTATTTACCTGCTATTGGTTTTTACCGGCTGGATAAGTATTTACGCCGCCGTGTACAATGAGGCGTCGCGCAATATTTTTGATTTGTCACAACGCTACGGCATGCAGGCTATATGGATTGCATCGGCATTGTTTTTGGCGGTTGTGATACTGCTTATCGACACCAAATTTTACCCTGTTTTTGCTAACATTATATATACGGGCGTCATCCTGTTATTAGCGCTGGTATTGGTAGCCGGGACGGAAGTTAACGGGTCGCGCTCATGGTTTGTTATTGGTCCCTTCCGTTTGCAGCCGGCAGAATTGGCAAAGGTGGCAACAGCTTTGGCTTTGGCGCGGTTAATGGGGGCGCAGGGTTTTGTGCTAAAACGGAAATGGATGATTTTTAAAATAGGCGTGATTATTGGATTACCGGTATTTTTTATTTTCCTGCAACACGACACCGGGTCGGCGCTGGTATTCGGTTCTTTCTTAATCATGCTCTACCGCGAAGGATTATCGGGCTGGGTGGTGAACTGCATCATTTTTGCGGTTGTGGTATTTATTCTTTCTATCCTTTGGCAACCGGTGTCGGTACTGATGTTGTGCGTCATCGCCTGCCTGGTGGTTTTTGCTATCCAGCGGCGGAAAATCGCGCCGGTCATGATAGCTGCCATAGCGATATTTATCCCGTATTTTATTATTATAAAAAAACTGTTCCCTGCGCTGGATATACACACCCCGCATCCCGATTATATTTTCCTGTCCATTTGCGTGGTGATGATGATTTGCGGCGTCCTGTACGCCGTGCGCCACAAATTACGTTATTTCTGGTATATTTCCTGTTTCTTTATCGGCTCGGTAGCGCTTACCTACTCGGTAGATTACGTATTTGGCAACATGCTGAAACCGCACCAGCGCGACCGCATCGAAAACCTGCTGGGAGTGAAAGAGGATTTACAGGGAGCGGGCTACAACGTGCATCAATCGATGGTGGCTATCGGCTCCGGCGGATTTTCCGGAAAGGGTTTCCTGCAAGGCACGCAGACGAAATATAATTTTGTTCCTGAACAAAGCACCGATTTTATTTTCTGTACCATTGGTGAAGAATGGGGTTTTACAGGTTCGTTCTTGGTGGTCATGTGTTTCTTATTACTGCTTATTCGCTTAGTGGTTATTGCCGAGCGCCAGAAAGACGCTTTTGTACGCGTCTATGCTTATTGCGTGCTATCCATTTTATTTTTCCACTTTGCCGTCAACATTGGCATGACTGTCGGGCTGGCGCCGGTCGTCGGCATTCCATTGCCCTTCATTAGTTATGGCGGCTCGTCGTTGTGGGCATTTACTATCCTCCTGTTCATCCTGCTGAAATTAGACGCCGTGCGCTGGGATTAGTTGAGCGTTGAAAAAGCTCCCTGACTTCCAAAGGGGGAACTACGGCGCATGGTCAACGGGGAATGGCGCAGCCGCGCGTCATTCCGAATGCAGCGCGGGGACGCACGATGCTGCGTCCTGCACCTCGCGCGGTGCACAGGTTTACCGCTATGCGCCGGCATTGCTCCGCGCGAAAGGCAGGGGCGTTCGTTTTGTACCCCGCGCTTGCGCACGGGGCTATAATAATGCCGCCCCTTCGGGGCTTGTGTTTGTCGTTCATCTTCGTTATTCGTTGTTCATTTCTAATCAGCCGGCGCGCCAGCCTCAATCTGTAAATCTGTCAATCCGTAAATCTGTAAATTCCCGTTCCTCCTTTGGGGGTTAGGGGACTTCCGCTGCGCGCCGTTTGCTGTTTACCGTTTGCCGTTTACGCCTTCACCCTTATTGCATAATTTTATTTTGTATTCCGGAAAAAAAAAGATAACTTTGTAACTAAAAAAAAATGTGCTTATGCTTACTTCATTTGATGCTATTTACACAAGAATAACCTCGTTGCCGAAAAAACATTTAGTAGTTGCATGGGGAGTGGACGCTCATTCTATAGGCGCAGCCGCTGCCGGCGTGAAAAAAGGATTGGTAGAAGCTACCCTCGTGGGCGACCGGGAACTCATTGAAAAAATATGTGCCGAAGAAAACATAGAACCGTCTATCTTCAACGTAATACCTGTCGCCGAAGAGTTGCCGGCTCTGGCCAAGTCGGTGGAATTGGTTAATGCGGGCGAAGGCGATATATTGATGAAAGGCTTGTGCAGCACTGACAAGTACATGCGTGCAATTCTGAATAAAGAAAAGGGATTACTGCCGCCAAAAGCCGTGCTGAGCCACATTACGCTGATAGCGCATGAACATTACCATAAATTGCTTCTCGTAAGCGATATTGCAGTTATTCCCGTGCCGGACTTGCATCAGAAAACCGTTATGGTAAATTACCTGGTTTCTGCTGCACGCCGCTTGGGCATTGAATGCCCGAAAGTAGCCATTGTCGCCGCAACCGAACAAATGTTGCCGACGATGCCTGCCTGCGTGGAAGGCGCTATTCTGGCGAAAATGGCTGACCGCGGGCAAATCAAGGATTGTATATTAGACGGACCTTTGTCATTGGACGTCGCCATTTCCAAAGAAGCAACGTGCATCAAGATGGTAAAAAGCGAAGTTGCCGGCGACGCCGATTGTTTGTTATTCCCGAATTTGGAAGCCGCGAACACCTTTTATAAAACCATTACACAGTTAAGCCCGAAAGCGCATATTGCCGCAGTAGTAGCGGGCGCTAAAGCGCCCTGCGTCCTTTCCAGCCGCGGCGATACCGCTGAAACAAAATTAAATTCTATCGCACTGGCAGCGCTCATGTCCGCAAAAGTTAAGAGTTAGGATCGCAAGCGCCACTGCGCAATTAACAATTAGAAAACAGAAAATAGCTATTAAAAATTATGAGAATCCTTACTATCAATCCCGGTTCTACTTCTACTAAGATCGCTGTTTTTGAAGATGAGAAAAATGTTTTTCAAAAAAATTTGCAACACGACGCCGGCGATTTGAAAGACTACAAAATTATTACCGAACAACTCGATTTCCGAAAGAAAGCCATCCTGAATGTCTTGCAGGAAGCGGGCTACGAGGTAAAAGCATTTAACGCTGTGATAGGGCGCGGCGGATTGATGCACCCTGTGCCGTCCGGCGTATTTGAAGTCAATGATAAGATGAAAGCCGATTTGCTGACCTGCAAGTATGGCGAACATGCCAGCAATCTTGGCGCATTGATTGCCGACGACATCGCCAAACTTATTCCGGGAGCGCATGCGTTTATTGCCGACCCGGTGGTGGTAGACGAATTGCAGGATATTGCCCGCGTAGCAGGGCATCCCTTGTTCCGGCGCACGGCGGCGTTTCATGCATTGAATCAAAAAGCCATTGCCAAAGCGCATGCCGGGAGCATAGGGAAAAAATACGAGGAGTTGAATTTAATCGTAGCGCATCTTGGCGGCGGTATTTCCGTAGGCGCACACAAATGCGGAAAAATAATTGACGTGACTAATGCGGTGGACGGCGAAGGACCTTTTTCGCCGGAACGCTCAGGCACATTACCAACCTTGCAGGTGGTAAAACTTTGCTTTAGCGGGAAATATTCATTTTTTGATATTATGAAAATGCTTACCGGAAAAGGCGGTATGGTGGCGCACTTGGGCATAAACCAGTTCCAGAAAATTGAGCAAGAACTGCTGCCTTCCGGCGACAAGCATGCTGCACTGATACACGAAGCGATGGCTTACAACATCGCAAAATTCATCGGCGAAATGGCGACAGTACTGGAAGGACAGGTGGACGGTATCCTTATCACCGGCGGCATTGCTTGGAATCCGTTAATGGTGGAATCTATCACGAAAAAAGTAAAATTCATTGCGCCTGTGTCCGTATATCCCGGCGAAGACGAAATGGCGGCGCTCGCAAGTAACGGTCTGGCTGCCTTGCATGGCAATGTGGACGTCTTGAAATACGAATAGCGTTAAGCGTGATGCGAGCCAATGCGCATTACGCCTTACGCATCTTATTTTGCACAGCACGTTTTACGCATCTCACTTTACGAAAACTTTATTAAAGCAGTGGCGGCACAAAGGTTCGTAGGTATCCTTTTCGCCCAATACCACCAATTTATTGTCGGCAGACAAGCGGTGCGAATGATGCGCCAAATCGCCACAATGCATGCAAATGGCGTGCACTTTGGTAACATATTCGGCAATTGCCATGAGTTTCGGCATAGGACCAAAAGGTTTTCCGGTGTAGTCCATATCCAGTCCCGCTACAATCACGCGGACGCCGCGGGCTGCCAATTGCGTGCATACGTCCGTCAGGTAATCGTCGAAAAATTGCGCTTCGTCAATACCTACTACTTCCACATCGCCCGTCATCAAAAGGATAGCGCCCGACGAAGGAACCGGCGTAGAGCGAATAGTATTTGCATCGTGCGATACTACCGCCTCCTCCGAATAACGCGTATCCACCTGCGGTTTGAAAATTTCTACTTTCTGCCGGGCAAACTGCGCCCGTTTCAACCGCCGAATCAGTTCTTCCGTTTTTCCTGAAAACATAGAGCCGGTAACAACTTCTATCCATCCAGATTTTTTAGCGCTTTCTAAAAACATTATTTTTTGTATATTTGTGACAATTTTTACAAAAATACAAAAAAATGGATAACCTGAAAATTATCGAAAATATTCTTCAAACCATCCAAAAAGCGACCTTGTCGCTGCAAGGATGGCAAGCCAAAACCATGATTGATTTTGGAGAACAGAAAGCTGTTGCCGACTTGCTGCGGCAAGCTATATCGGATGTTTGGTCGGTAAGCAGCACCGATATAAAACGCGAAAAAGAAAACAGTCATCTGATAAAAAAATTGGACGACCACAAGGAACATATACGGAAAACATTGGCTACTTTGAGCGAACAACTGAATGATTTGGAAACGTCATCAATGTTGTCTGAAATGCCTGCGGAACAGCCTGCGGAAACAAAACCGGCAGAAAAACCGGCGGCAAAGCCCCGTAGCGCCGCCCTGCAAACGGAGAACCGTGCACATTCTATCATAGATACCTTTGCCACCGGCGACGAAAATGCGCCGGCGTTTCCCACGCCTGTCGGAAACCTGTTTAATGCTATAGGCGTAAGCGACAAATACCTGTTTACCAAAGAACTTTTTAACAACAACGGCAATGCATTTCAAACCGCCATCAGCGATTTGGACAAAATGAAAAACAAAGAAGAAGCGCAGCAATACCTGTCCAAGCTGTTCGGGCAAGTGGACAAAAATAACGACATTTTTAAACAGTTTACCGCTTTGATATACCGCCGTTATATGAATGCCTGATGAGTAAACTTTTCATAACGCCTACCCCTGTCGGAAATCTCGAGGATATTACACTCCGGGCTTTGCGTGTGCTTGCCGGTGCGGATATCGTATTGGCGGAAGACACGCGAACAACCGCTGTGCTGTTCAAAAAACACAATATCCATACCCGCTTGCTGTCGCATCATAAATTTAACGAACATCAAACGGTTGATACGATTGCCGGACGGATAGCCGCCGGCGAAACGGTGGCATTGGTAAGCGATGCAGGCACTCCGGGAATTTCCGATCCGGGATTTTTACTGGTGCGAACCTGCTTGGAACGCGGCGTAGAAGTGGAATGTTTGCCCGGCGCCACCGCGCTTATTCCAGCGTTGGTGAACTCCGGCTTGCCTTGCGACCGCTTCTGTTTTGAGGGCTTCCTCCCGCAAAAGAAAGGACGGCAAACACGCTTGTCGCAACTTGCCGGCGAAGAACGTACGATGATTTTTTATGAAGCGCCGTACCGTTTGGTAAAAACGCTTATGCAATTAAGCGTTGTGTTAGGCGGCTGCCGCAGGGCATGCGTGTCGCGCGAACTCAGCAAATTGTATGAAGAAAACCAACGCGGAACCCTTGCGGAACTTGCAGCCTACTACACAGCCCGTGAACCGAAGGGGGAAATAACGCTTGTGGTGGAAGGCAAACGATGAACGGAAAATAATGAGCCGCGCCTGCGGCAATATATATTGTTTATACCGTGAAAAAATTCCTGAAAATATTTTTTACTTTTAGTAAAAGCGAACGTATAGGAATGGCGGTTCTGCTGGTATTATTAGTTGCCTTTCAGGTGATGCCGCACATCTTTTCTTCGCAGGATACCATGCCTGATTTTAGCATTTTCAAGCAAAAAATAGACAGCCTTTCGCAAATCCTTTCTACCGGCGAAAGCGAAATGATGGAAGTAAGCGATGTAGCGTATAATTATTCGAAACGCTATAAATCTGTGCAGACGCCGCCCGCCAGTCTCTTCGCTTTCGACCCGAATACTGCCGGTGCAAACACTTTTGAACGGCTGGGGTTTTCGCCCAAACAGGCGGCGGCTATCGTCAATTACCGTGCAAAAGGCGCGGTATTCCGCCAACCCGATGATTTCAAAAAGGTATTTGTAGTAACTCCTGAACGGTTCGAGCAATTAAAACCGTATATACAGATTGCGGAAATTTTCCGGACGCCCCCAAAAACCGACAGCGTCTATTTCCCCAAACGGGCGGCGGTAATGGTTGAACTGAATACCGCCGATACTTCGGAACTCGTGAAAATACGCGGCGTCGGCGCATACACTGCCGCGCAAATAGTAAAGTACCGGGAACAACTTGGCGGCTTTGCAACCATCGGACAGTTACGCGAAATAAGGAACATGACTGCCGAACGCTTCGAGCAAATAGCGGCACAGGTAACCGTCGATACTTCCCTGCTGACCTTGATAGACCTGCAAACCGCCGACAGGGAACTGTTGGCTAAACATCCTTACATCGGCGCATACGCCGCACGCGGGATTGTTCATTTCCGCTCCACGCAAGGCGTTTGCGATATTGACGGGCTTGTCAAAAATAATATTCTGGATGCCGGAAAAGCGGAACAACTGCGACCGTACTGTAGAAGCGGCGGGCAGTAACAGTAGGCGCTTTGGAATGGCTACTGCTTACGTGTAGCGTACTTTTTGCCCTATGCGCAAAATACTTTTCCGGGAAATTTTATTTAACTGGCACAGCCTGCTGACGGAGATGCCGGTTTTTTGGGCAATACGTCCTAATGTATCGCCTTTGCGCACCGTCCACACGCGTATTTTTTCAATGTCTTTGATATAATCGAAATGTTTGGCGGTAAGGTAAAGGGTGTCGCCAAGTGTGGCGCGATGTTCAAAATCTATGATGTTTACAGGGTTGATAGCGACGCCGAGATAGCGAAGTTCATAATGCAGGTGCGGTCCTGTCGAGCGGCCTGTGTTGCCGCCCCAGCCGATAAGTTCGCCGGCTTTCAGCGGCTGGTCGGGCGTTACCAGTAGTTTGCCCAGATGTGCGTAAATGGTTTCCAAACCATTGTAATGCCGCACAACCGCATAATAGCCGTATGTTTTGCTGCGCCGGGCGATGCGTACTGTTCCGTCAAAAGCGCAAAGCACCGAGTCGCCGCGTTTTAACCGCAGGTCGATGCCGTAGTGATGCCGCCATTTGCGAAAGCCGAAGTGGGACGTAACGCGGTTGTTTACCGGGTGGCAATAGCCGGAAAGGTTGATAGCAACCGTGTCCGGCATATCAACCAGCCGTATGCCGTATGGATTGACTTTCTCGCCTGTCCAGATTTTATAGAGCGAATGAGCGGGAAACACATTATCCGCAACGGCGGCAGTCAATACATCAACGGCGTCGCCCGCGTCTTCGTCCAGCGAAACGGGTTCGACTTCATCGTCCAGCGAAACGGGTTCGGCTTCGTCGTCCAGCGAAACGGGTTCGACTTCGTCGTCCAGCGAGGCGGGTTCGGCTTCATCGTCCCGCACGGCGCCGGTATATAAACTGCCTGTGAGGTACAGCGATTCCTGTACTGCCGGTTGCGCTTGCGCCGCAAGCGCTAATAAAACAGGGAAGGCAAATAGCCAATGTTTATGCATCTATTTTAGCGTATTTAGCATGTGTTTCGATAAATTTGCGGCGTGGCGGCACTTCGTCGCCCATTAACATGGAAAAGATACGGTCGGCTTCCGCAGCGTTTTCAATAGTTACCTGTCGCAGCACGCGGAAAGCGGGATCCATAGTAGTACTCCACAGCTGGTCGGGGTTCATTTCCCCCAACCCTTTGTAACGTTGCACGGGCACATCCTTTCCTTTGCCGATACGTTCTATGGCTGCGATGCGTTCTTCCTCCGTCCAGCAATATTGTTCTTCTTTGCCTTTTTTTACCAAATAGAGCGGGGGAGTGGCAATATAAAGGTATCCGTTCTTTATCAAGTCCTGCATGTGGCGGAAGAAAAAAGTCATAATCAACGTGGCGATATGGCTGCCGTCCACGTCGGCGTCGGTCATGATAATGATTTTGTGGTAGCGGAGTTTGGATATGTTCAGCGCCTTGCTGTCTTCTTCGGTGCCTACCGTAACGCCGAGTGCGGTATAGATATTGCGTATTTCTTCGCTTTCGAAAATTTTATGTTCCATAGCTTTTTCGACGTTCAGGATTTTCCCGCGCAGTGGCAGTATTGCCTGAAATGTGCGGTCGCGTCCCGATTTTGCCGATCCGCCGGCGGAATCTCCTTCGACGAGGTAAATTTCGCATTTGGCAGGGTCGCGGTCAGAGCAGTCGGCGAGTTTGCCGGGCAGTCCCGAGCCGGACATCACCGTTTTGCGCTGCACCAGTTCCCGCGCCTTGCGGGCGGCATGGCGGGCGGTGGCGGCAAGGATCACTTTATCTATAATCAGCTTGGCGTCTTTGGGATTTTCTTCCAGATAATTGTTCAATGCTTCGCTCACCGCTTGCGACACGGCGGCGGTTACTTCATTGTTGCCTAATTTTGTTTTTGTTTGTCCTTCAAACTGCGGTTCGCCCACTTTTACGGAAATCACGGCGGTCAAGCCTTCGCGGAAGTCGGCGGGGTCGATTTCGAATTGCAGGCGCGACAACATGCCGGTTTTGTCGGCATAACTTTTCAGCGTGGTGGTCAACCCGCGGCGGAAGCCCGAAAGGTGCGTGCCGCCTTCGATAGTGTTGATGTTATTCACATACGAATGTACATTTTCGCTGAAACCGGTATTATATTGCATCGCCACTTCTATTGGCAGTCCTGTTTTTTCGGTTTCCAGATAAATCGGTTTGTCCGTAAGTTTTTCGCGCGTACCATCGAGGTAAGCGACAAATTCGAGCAGTCCCCGTTCCGAGTAAAACCGGTCGGAGCGGTAATGTTTGCCGGTTTCATTTTCGTTGTCCGTCCATTCGCGCCTGTCGGTTAGCGTAAGGTAAATGCCCTTGTTGAGGAACGCCAGTTCGCGCAGGCGCGTGGACAACACGTCGTAGTCATATTTCGAGGTGAGGGTAAAAATACTTTCGTCGGGCTTGAATGTAATGGTCGTGCCGGTACGGTCGGACACGCCGACTTCCTTTACGTTGTATTGCGGGATACCGTAGTGGTATTCTTGCCGGAAGATTTTCCCTTCGCGGTGAATTTCCGCCACCAGTACCGACGACAGGGCGTTCACGCACGATACGCCCACGCCATGCAAGCCGCCCGATACTTTATAACTTCCCTTGTCGAACTTGCCGCCGGCATGCAACACCGTCAGCACGACTTCCAACGCCGATTTGCCTTCTTTTTGCATAATATCGGTGGGGATACCGCGCCCGTCGTCGGCGACTGTCACTGAGTTATCTTCATTGATTGTAACGTCGATATGTTTGCAATAGCCTCCCAGCGCTTCGTCGATGGAATTATCAACCACTTCGTAAACCAAATGGTGCAGCCCGCGCGAACCAATATCGCCGATGTACATCGACGGACGTTTGCGCACGGCTTCCAGTCCTTCCAACACTTGAATATTTTCTGCCGAATAGCCGGTAGCGGCTGCGTTCTTTTCTTGCTCTGTCATGTATAGATATGTTAAAATGTAAGGGTGCAAAGGTACAAAAAAAATGCCGTTATTGCAATCAGGCTAATGTGGAGATGTGAAAATGTGAAAATGTGGCTGGCGCGGCTGGGGAGTTAAGAACTAAGAATTGGGCTGCGCCGTTAACCATTAACCGTTAGCCGTTATCCGTCGACCGTTAGCCGTTATCCGCTAACCGGAACATTTTTTTGGATATTAAAAACATTTACTATCTTTATGTCCGACGGTTACGAAATCGATACCCCCGTCTTCCAGCTCAAGGCAGGCTTCCCGGGCGAGTACGACGGACATGAAACCAAACTGCCCGACGGCGTGTACCCGCATGGGAAAATAACCCTCTCGACAAGGCTGCGCGAATACATGCGCAAGAACATCGAACCGCAATTCGAGGGCATCGTACAGAATGAGGGCTACATCGCCAGCTTCTATGACAAGAACAGCGATACCACCGACACATTCATCACCCCTGGCAGGCTGTACATCATTCGCGGCGGCGGGCTGAAAATCGCCTCCGACGAAGAGCGCTCCGCCGACACGGGACTCTACTACGAAGAAGCGGAAACCGGCGCGCGCATCCACGAAGAAATGAGAGACATCGCGCAGAACGAGCCGGCCGTCATTTCGGGGCAAGCCCCCACCACCTTAACCCCGGGCAAGGGCTACTATATCGTCATCCGCACCCAGTCATCGGCGGTGCACGGCAGCAATCTGCTCAGGGACGTGCGTGAGGTAAAGAGCGAATTCACTGTAACAGCGCCTGTAAGCGCGCAGGAGGAGGCTCCCCTATCCTGATGCGGTGGCGAATCAGCCCCTGATGCGGTGGCGAATCAGCCCCCTGATGCGGTGGCGAATCAGCCCCCTGATGCGGTGGCGAATCAGCCCCCTGATGCGGTGGCGAATCAGCCCCCTGAACCAAATGAAAGCCATCCGGTTATTTTTGTTCTTATTCACGGGACTTGCCCTGTGTGTGACGGCAGGCGCGCAGGAACCCGACAGTAAAGCGAAAAAGAAGAAAAGCGAAAAGGTAACGTTCACCGTCAACATGTACTGCGAAAACTGCAAAACGAAGATTGAGAAAAACATCTCGTGGGAAAAAGGCGTGAAAGACTTAACGGTGACCCTGGAAAAGAAAACCGTGACCATTGCCTATGACCCGCGAAAAAACACGGCCGAAAAGCTGAAAGAAGCGATAGAGAAATTGGGATACACGGCCGAAAAGCACCCCGACCGGATAACCGGGACGAGGATAAAATCCTGCCCGGATAAATAGTCAGCCCTTAAAACCCCGTTAATTAATTGTTAATCATTGAAATAGTCATAAAAAAAGTTGGATAAAAGCGCCGGACTTTGTACCTTTGCCGCATAAAAACTGGATATTTATGATAAAAAAATAATATGGATAAAAAGGTATTGGTAACAGCTCAGCAACCTCGAAAAACCCCTCCGCCACTTATGCGGATCAGCAAGCCTAAAAAACTTATTGCTTTTGGGTGGTACGGTGGAAAAT
>JAITKG010000134.1 GCA_031278495.1 Prevotellaceae bacterium
CGCAATTCCATAAAAGCATTGACCGGAACAGTTGCACTGCCGGAACACCGCTATTTTTCTATGCGTCCCGAACAGTTGAACGTGGATGAATTTGTAGAATTGACGCAAATGATAGAACGATTATCAACGGCAATGCAAAGTCATTTTGCGTAAGAAATTAAATTTTAAGTTTCCATTTTTCCCCACCGAAGCAACTGAATAAATTGTTTCCGGCTGCTGCATTTCCGGTGGATTTATTTTGCGCCGATAGCTACTACCGGGCTGAGGCGCGAGGCAATGATTGCCGGGATAATTCCCGCAAGGATACCGACGATAGTGGAGATAAGTATGCCGCGCAAAATATTTATCAGGGTTAGTGAAATGGCAAAGTCAAGGGCATGCGTGAGGAGAGTGGTAGCGATAAATACGATGAACAACCCGAGTAAACCACCCACTAACGTAAGCAACACCGATTCATAGAGGAATTGCGTGAGGATAAAATAATTTTTCGCGCCCATCGCTTTTTGAATACCGATAATTGGCGTTCGCTCCTTGACCGATACAAACATGATGTTCGCCACGCCGAATGCGCCAATCAGGATGGCAAAGCCGCCGATAATCCAGCCGGCGAGGTTAATCATATCCATGATGGGGTTCAATTGTTGCGATATGGTGCTTAGTTCGTTGATAGCAAAGTTGTCTTTTTGCGAAGGTTTCAGGCGGCGCAATGAGCGCATCAGCATTTTAATTTCCCCGCGCATATCGTCCAAATCCACGCCGTTTTTTGCTTTTACGGCAATGCTTGGCGAGCCGTAGCGGATGTTCGCCATCGTACGGGCATAGTTGAACGGTATCATCAGCGAGTTGTCGTAGTCGTTTGCACTGACGATGCTGTTGCCTTGTTTTTCGAGCAACCCGATGACGCGCGTTTTGTGTCCGGCGATTTGGAATGTTTTGCCGACCGGCGGTTCGTCGCCGAACAATTCTTCTGCTACGGTATGCCCGATAAGGGCTACATTTGTCCCGCTGTTGATTTCCATAGGCGAGAAGTAACGCCCGTCTTCGATGTCGAAAGCCGAGATTTTGTCCCAGTCGTAAGTGACGCCGGCAATGCTTATGCGCGAGGTGGTCGTGCTTTTATATTTCAGTTGCCGCGAAAAGCTGTAGAGGAAAGCAACGGATTCCGCCGTTTTGCAGTTGTTTTGGAGGGCTAAAAATTCTTCGTATTTTACTGCCGGACGTTGCCGGAATTCCCACCACTTAAATTCGCCGCTGTCGTCGTACCACGGGGAGCGCTGGATGTATATCACGTTACTGCCGAGCGATTCGATGCCGGAGCGTACGTTTTCTTCCAGTGCATCCACCATGGTGAACACGGAGATGATAGAGAAAATGCCGATAGTGATGCCCAGCAAGGAAAGGAACGTACGCAATTTATTTGCTTTCACGGATACGAATGCGAACGAAAAACTTTCACCCAAAAGTTTTACGAGGATATACAGGTTCCGAATATGGCGACGCATGGTTTTCCGGTTTTGTATTTAGCTTGTTTTACGTTATTTAATTTTCAGGTTCACGGGGAACGACATGACTTGCCCGAACTGGTAAATCAGCAAACGTGTTTGCAGCAAATTGGTTTGCCCGTCGTTGAGATACGCCTGCATGGTGTCGGGCAGGCGGTAGGCTATGCGGGGCGAGCGTTTGTCGGTAGCGCCGTTGAAGGTATTGGACGGCAGGCTGGCTGTTTTCTTTTCGGGAACCAGTTCCAGCGTTATGGGCCTGCCGGCGACATTGCTTGCGGGCAGCAATCCATGCGTGTCGGAAAAACGGAAGGCAACGTACAATTGTTTTGCCAGCCCGGCGTCCGGCGTTACGTGGAATACCGCCGATTGCGTACTGGTAGTTGTTTTCCCTAAGAATAAACTGAGGTATTCTTTTTCTAAGCGTTGTATTTCTTCCAGCGCTGCGCGCAAGCCGTCGTTGTCCCATGTAGCTTCGGTTTCGCCGGTAATGAGTTCGACGCGCTTTTTACGCAAGTTGAAAATAAAGTTTGCCGCTTCTTCGGCGCGGCGTTCGGGGTTTTTTTCTATCAACTGGTTTTGCTGTACCGGCACTTTTTCGTAGCCGGCGGATGTTTGCACATTTTTGTACAGGGTTACTTTATCGCGCCCGATATTCGGTTCAGAGCCGGTATCGGTAAATTTTCCCTGCGTGGTGGTCGCCAACCGGAACGTTGTTGGCGGTGCGCCTGCGGGGTCTAACGAAGTAATCAAGCCTTCGGCGGACAACGCTAAAAAATTCGCCGAAGCATTCTTTTCTTTTATTTCCAAAGAATACATTTGCGAAGCGTCCGCTTCCGTAAGCGTCCGCAGAGCGATGCTTTTCAAATGGCAGGTTTCCCTGTTTTCCATTTCCGCCGCCATGCCTAAATATTTTTGCGCATAACGTGCATAAGGTCCGGCGGTGAAAAGTTCGTGCACCGCCTTCACCTGTATTTCAATCACGCTGTAAGGAAGCGCGTATACGACCGTAGAGCCTTCCGGCACGGCATGGCCTTTTTTGAACGGTGTTTGCGCCGGCGCGGCGGTGCAAAACAAATAAATAATAGCTAATAGAAGTGCGTTTTTTCTCATAATATACATTTTCAAATTCTGTATTTTTTTGTACAAAGTTACAAGTTTATCCGTAATTCTGATATTTTTTTTACCTTTGTTGCCTTAAATACTAACTTAAATTATTTTACTATGTTCAAAAATCATCCCAAAGGACTATTAGCCGCGTCGCTATCGAATATGGGCGAACGCTTTGGTTTTTACACCATGATGGCTATTCTGGTGTTATTCCTGGAAGCTAAGTTTGGGTTATCGGGGTCGCAATCCGGACTAATCTATTCTATCTTCTATGCGCTAATTTATATACTGGCATTAGCCGGCGGCTTCATTGCCGATAAAACGCGCAATTATAAAGGTACGATTTTCGCGGGCATTCTGGTCATGGCTTTGGGGTATCTATTCCTCGCCGTTCCTACGCCTACGCCCGTTCCGAACAAAACACTGTACCTTATCCTGACCTGCTTTGGATTATTCACCATTGCTTTTGGTAACGGTTTATTCAAAGGAAATCTCCAAGCGCTGGTCGGCCAAATGTACGATAACGAACAGTTCGGGAAAAAGCGCGACGCCGGATTTTCCCTGTTCTACATGTTCATCAACGTCGGCGCTATTTTCGCCCCCCTCATCGCCGTAGGCGTGCGGAACTGGTGGCTGACCCGCTCCGGGTTTGAATACAATGCTACCATGCCGGCATTGTGCCATAGCTACCTTGATAAGGGCGACCAATTGACGGCGGAATCAATTACGCAAATCACCGGTTTTGCCGCTAAATTCAACTATTCCGACCTGACGGCATTTTCCAACGATTACCTCAATGTGTTCAATCACGGCTTCCAGTGGGCTTTTGGCGTAGCCATCGTGGCAATGATGGTTTCGTTGCTCATTTATGTATGGAATAAACGCGGTTTCCCGAACGTAAAAAAGGTTGTCGTTACCGGATCGAACGAAAAAGTCGCCGATGCCGACGCTATACGAATCGACGCGAAGGAAATCAGACAACGCCTCTATGCTTTGTTTGCGGTATTCGGTATTGTGATTTTCTTCTGGTTCTCGTTCCACCAAAACGGTTTGACATTAACAAAATTTGCCAAAGACTATACAGATTTGACGCAAATCCGCCTGAATCTCGGATTCACGATGCTTGAAGGGGCGGAATTGTTCCAGTCGATAAATCCCCTGTTCGTCGTATTGCTCACGCCCATTATCATGGGGCTTTTCGGATGGCTTCGCGCGAAAGGAAAAGAACCCTCGACCCCGAAGAAAATCGGTATCGGAATGGGTATCGCCGCCGCTGCCTACATTGTGATGGCGCTGGGTTCGTATGTTTCAAACCTGCCGCTGTACCAAGCTATCAACCCCGAAGCCGGCGGCACGCCATTAGTAGCCGACAGCCTCGTCCGCGTTACGCCATTCCTGCTTATCGGTACGTACATTATTCTTACGGTAGCCGAATTATTTATTTCCCCGCTGGGCATATCGTTTGTATCCCGTGTCGCGCCGCCGCAATACCAGGGCATTATGCAAGGTTGCTGGTTGGGCGCAACGGCGGTCGGAAACCAACTGCTGTTTATCGGCGCAATATTCTATGAACGTATTCCGGTATGGGCGACATGGACGGTGTTTGTGGCGGCATGTTTCATTTCGATGACCGTAATGCTGTGCATGCTCAAATGGCTGGAGCGGGTGGCAAAGTGAGTTAAGCGGCGGAAAGAGCCGTCGGCTCCGCGCAAAATCGGTTTTGGCATGTTGATAGCCGCCGTTGGTTTTGTGGTCTTGTTAATTGGTTCCCTGGGGCTGCCTGCTCCTTCCGGAATTGACGGAATTTCAAACGTGCTGGTTTCCCCGAACTGGTTAATCGGGACTTATTTAGTATTAACGCTGGCAGAGTTATTTTTAAGCCCGATGGGACTTTCTTTTGTTGCCAAAGTGGCGCCGCCGCAATACAAGGGCATGATGCAGGGAGGATGGTTAGCCGCCACTGCTATTGGCAATTTATTAGTCGGCGTAATGGGGTCTTTCTGGGAAAAGCTGCCGCTCTACGCATTTTGGGGGGTATTGATTATTTGCTGCGTACTTTCGGCGCTCTTCATTTTCTCTATTATCAAACGGCTGGAAAAAGCAACGGAATAATTTTAAAGTGGAAACGCCGGCAGGGTTGAAACCTGCCGGCATATACGTCCGGGATAGAGATGCAAAATATTCCGTTCACCTCAAAAAGAAGCCGTCCGCGTTTTTGCGGGCGGCTTTCTAACAGGCGTGGCCGGTTATAAATAAATAATTTCTTCTATAATGTGTCCGGCAAATTAGTCGGGTTAATAAGCGCCAATTCCGGAATATTATTAAAATCGTTATCACTTGTGATAAGCGTAAGGCAATGTACGATGGCAGTTGCGGCAATAATGGCGTCCGGTGTTTTAATTTTTTTACTCCGCCGGATTTGAACACAACGTGCTACTGTTTTCCGGGAAAGGTCAAATATGTTGGAATTATCAACAAATTCTTTTATAATTGCTTCATATTTCTTCTCCGAACTCTGCCATGAAAGCGCCTCTATGGCTGTAATAACAGAAATATTAGGCGTCCTGTCTATAACATCCGACACAAAATTCATTGCTTGTTCGGAAAGCTGTCCTGTAAAATAATCCGATATAACATTGTTATCTATGAGATATTGTCCCATTCTTTGCGCATAAGTTGTGAGTGTTCCTTAAAACTTTTACCGGCTTCTTTTGAAAAAACGCCCCTATATTTATCCGAAAGTTTGGTCTTTGATGCCGGTAGCGAGTATTCTTTCAATACTTTGACCAAGTCTAATGCTTGCATTTCGTACAAGAGATTTAACGCGGGCTGGTTATTTACTTGTAGCAATATCGTATTCATAACCGATATGATTTTTAATTACACGACAAAAGTACTTATTTATATCCAAAAAAACAACACTGCCCGTTTTTCAGATTTGACTGGCGCGCCGGAGAAATTTAAAGATTTAAAGATTTAAGCCGACGCCTGCCATTTTCACTTTTCAACTATAACAGTTGCAATGAGCGCTGCTACGCCTGTTATTGCGGATACGAAGGTGGAAATAATTACCGCGTGGCGTTTCCAAAGTCCACATCAACATACCCGCCATACCTTGACAAATCGACAGCCGTACCTTGACAAATCAACGACCATACCTTGACAAATCGACGACTGTACCTTGACAAATCGACGACCAGACCTTGACAAATCAATGACTGTACTTTGACAAATCAATGACTGTACCTTGACAAATCAATGACCGTACCTTGAACAATCAAAGTACGGTCATGGACAAATCGAAGTACTGTTTTCGAAAAGGCGGGCTATTCTGCCGGCGAGAGCAGGGTTTCCACCGGCGTGAACGTTGCGTGTTTCAGCGCATCGGTGAGTTCCTTGCCGGGGGCAAAGCGGACGTTCAGGTTCTTGATGCTCCCGGCGGCAACTTCCGCCTTCGTGTCTGCGCCGGCGCTGTTGCACGTGAGGTAAAACGACCCCCAGTCGCCCAGCTGCACGCTGTGGCTGTCGAGCAGCAGGCGGATAAGGATTTGCTGGAAGCGGCTTAGCGACATTTCCACCTCCTTCGGGTCCATGGTGGTTTCATCGGCGATGAGTTTCGCCATTTCTTTTTCGCGCACCAAGCGTACGCGTTTCAACGTGGCGTACCATTTCTTTGGAGCGCTCACGTCGCGCGGGTTGCCCCGCTCTACTTTGTTGTACAAAATCGACATAATTTTTTTAATTTTAATGTTTTTAATTTTTCCCCAATGTTTTTATCCAAAGCTCCCCCTTTGTGGGTTGGGGGGCATTCCCCGCTCCCCCTTTGGGGGTTGGAGGGTTTCCTCGTGCTACCCCCTTCCATTCACGGCGGGCAGCCGCTTTGCACAGTGTGCATTTCATTTAACTTCTTCATAATTTTTCGTTTTTTCAATTTTTAACTCTTAGTTCTTAACGCCCTTTCAGCCCTTTTTTTTTTTTATGTGGGATGCTGGGCTAGGAGCGGGCTTATTTGTCCGTTTTAGTATTTCTCAGCACTTTCGAATTATTAACGATATTCATTTTTTTTTTAATAGCGGCGTATCCTTATCATCGTTTTTTCCTCTTTTTCTTATTTTTCATTTTTTTCTTTGTTTGCCGGATTTTTGGTATATTGGGTGGTGGAACCAGCGGTGACTCTTTTGCTGGTGTTGTTATGAATTGATTTTTCCCTTTTATTCTTTCTAAGAATTTTTCCACCGCACCTTTTTTACGATATTTACACATCATCGTAAGTTCAACCGAAAGCCATAGACATACGCCTGCCGATATTATAATAAAAATTTTTTCCATAATGGACGGTGGTATGCCAAACTTTTCTGTAGTAAAATCGGTCGTCATGAATGCGGTCAACAAAGATAGAAAAACGCCTGATGGGTTGACCCATCCTACTTTTCTTTTAATAACCTTACGATATTCCTCAAAAATTATCTTTACCCTATCTACATTAATAAATATGAATTCTTGGTCAACGTTTGTATAAATTGCCATATTACCTGCCTCGTTATGAATTGGAGCAATATCAACTTGTGGCATAATCTACCCCCTTTTTTTATTGTTAAGTAATCCTAATAAGCCAATGGCATGTTGGCTAACAAATCCACAATTAGAACATATTATCGCTATTGTTGGAACGGACGGGCCGCCTATAGATATGTTATTTGTGTTAGCCTGCACCGAATGGTTAAAATAACCATCTGTAAGAATGAATTTATTATGTCCACACATAGGGCATTGTGACTTTACGTCTTTTCCAAAAAGTTTTTGATTAATCTCTTGTTTTTCTTCCTCGGAAAATAATTTTTCTTTAATAATTTTTCTTTTTTAATGTTTTTAATATTTTCCCCAATGTTTTTCCAAAGCTCCCCCTTTGGGGGTTGGGGGGCTTTCCCCGTTCCCCATTAGGGGCTTAGTGGGCTTTCCCCGCTCCCCCTTTGGGGGTTGGGGGGCTTTTCTCGCTCCCCCTTTGGGGGTTGGGGGGCTTTCCCCGCTCCCCCTTTGGGGGTTGTAGGGTTTCCTCGTGCTACCCCCTTCCATTCACGGCGGGCAGCCGCTTTGCACAGTGTGCATTTCTATTAACTTCTTCATCATTTTTACTTTTTTAATTCTTAACGTTTATTTCTTAACCCTAGCAGCTAATCTCGCGTACACCGTACCGGCAACCCGTTAACTCGCACTTCCACACTATGCTGCACTTGAGCTGTCCATGCTGCAAAGTGCAGAATTACTACATATTTCTCATCACGGACACTTGACGTCCACAGGTTTGCAACTTCACCTCGCAACCACAGGACAGCTGGCTCACGGTCCGGAATGTATGGATTGGTGTGATTAGGGTCAAGCCAATAACCCACGTCCCTTAAACCTGTAGGCAATATTCCTAGGTGCAAAGCATCAACGCCATAATCCCAACGCTGGTGCATCCAATTGATCTGCACATCATCCACGCAGGATGGTGTAGGGACACCCAAGCCGCACATACACTTTGATCTCGCTCGTGAACCGGCATTTGTACCTTTCCAACCAATACCTAACGCATTCTGATGCATCGTACCGCCGCCGCTCTCCATTCCATCCAAAATGACCACCCATTCATAATACGTCGGCACATGCCAGTTCTCCGGACAAATACCACGACCACCCGAACCAGTTCCAGTAGCTGTACGCCCCCAATTCTGTTGACAATAGGCGTTATTTGCGGCAAAGTTACTGCCGCAATAGTTAGTAA
>JAITKG010000016.1 GCA_031278495.1 Prevotellaceae bacterium
TAAGTGTAAACATGCCCTGTTTTGCTTGTTCAAAAAAAGGAACAGTCCATACCATAAATTCCATGTCATTAATGCCTCCCCATACAGAGGTGTCAACGTAGAATTTCATCATTGCTATTATTTCCCACAAAGATACGAAAAATAATTATGAGTTATGGATTGCCCGTAGGGCGTTAACCTGTAAATCCCCTACGGGGAATAATGGCTGCGACGTTTGTGCTTCTATTGATATATATGCCCTGCGGGCAATCCATTATTTACAAAAGCCCCCCTTAGTAGCAGCCAACGCCATTACCCCCCCATCCCTTATTCCCTGATGTGGATAATAAGGGAATAAGGGATATTTGATGCTGTGCAACCCTTGCTACTAAGGGGGCTTTGAAATAATACGGGCGCACAACTGCGCCCGTAACTCTTAACTCTTAACTCTTAGTTCTTAGTTCTTAACTCTTAACCGCTAACCGCTATTCAAAGTCTTCGTAGAGCAGGTATTTTTTCCGCAGCAATTTAAATGCGTTCACTTCGTCCTGCCATGTGGCGCGGATTTCATCCGCCGTCAGCCCTTGCTCCACTTGCTGGCGGATGCGTTCCGTGCCGCAAAGTTTATAGAAGAAATTATTGAAGAATTTATCTTTTTTATCAAAGCGGTTATATGCTTCTATCAGCCATTCCAAGCGCAACTGGGGTTCGTCCATCAAGTAATGGTCGTTATAGTAATGCAAATTCACGCCGAAGCAAACTTCATCTTTGTATGGCGGATTTTGCGCGCCCGGCACGCTTTGCGGCATAAAGCTGAACGGGTAATACGGTTCAAACGACGGATGCCCGAATACTTCAAACGGCATGCCGGTGCCGCGCCCTACGCTGATAACCGTGCCTTCAAATAAACAAAGCGACGGGTATAAATGAACCGCCTGTAAAGTCGGCAAATTCGGCGACGGCGGGTTGGTGAAATAATATGCCCACTTGTGCGAATAGCCGGCACAGGCAATCACCGTTAAATCGCATTTGATTTTATTTGCCAGCCAGCCTTCTTCATTGATCATTTTGGCTAACTCGCCCAACGTCATTCCATGCACAACAGGAATGGGGTGCATGCCGACAAATGAACGGAATTTTTCTTCCAGCACGGGACCGTCTACATAAAAACCGTTGGGGTTCGGGCGGTCTAAGATAATGAGCGGGACATTGTTTTCAGCGCAGGCTTCCATTACATAGTGCATCGTGGAAAGGTAAGTATAGAAGCGCGTTCCTACATCCTGTATTTCGAACAGCATGTAGTCGATATCGCTTAACTGTTCCGGCGCGGGTTTATAATTTTTTCCATAGAGCGACGCCACTTCAATACCGGTCTGCTTGTCCGCCGATGTATCGAAATGCTCGCCGGCGTCGGCAGTGCCGCGGAATCCATGCTCCGGCGCAAAAATACGAACTACTTTTATTTTGTTTTCCAGCAATACATCAACCAGGTGTTTCCCGCCTGTCATGGCGGTGTGGTTGGCGGTAATGCCTACCCGTTTGCCTTGCAACAGGGGCAAATAAATTTCCAATCGTTCTGAACCGGTTTGCAGCGATTGTGCATCCACAGCAGAAACAATGAATAGAATAAGAATGGTGAAAAATTGTTTCATAGCAAGTTTGTTTTTTTATTTTAAAATGTATAACGCATCGTCAAACCTACGTTTACCGGGTCAAGGTGGAAAGCGTCGTATCCAACAAAATAAAGTTTGGGATCAAAGTCGAACGCAAAGCACAGCGGCAAGGTTATCAATTTATATTCCACGCCCCCGAGAACGTCTGCGCCGAAAAGGAAGGGCTTTCCTGTTGTATCGCCAATCTTTGCACCGGCAGTAATACCCGCCCCGATATACCACGCCAGCCCGTCTACCGCCCTTATCGGGAAATGATATTCATACAACACCGTTCCGCGCACGCTCATCCGGCTTTGATGTACAATATCCAAATCCAAAATTGCTTCCAGCGCGCCGGCGGTATGCAAAAATTGTTTATAGCTCCCGCCAACGACGGTTCCCAAACGAAGCCCTATGGCGCGTTCATAGTCCTGTGCGGCAAGCGTAAATGCCGACGTCATCAACAATAAAAGGAATAATCCTGTTTTCTTTTTCATAATACTAAACTTTAAAAATAATGAATATCTGTTATAAATATACTGCTTAATAAATTATTTGCTACACGGCTTGCCCCAAGCCGGAATAAGGCTGGAACAAGCCAATCGCCGCCCAGCGCTTCTTTTACTATCGCATAATATATTAGCGCGTCGTCCGGCGATACAATGCCGCCCGCCGGTTTGAAGCCAATTTTCTTCCCGGTTTTTTCGTGGAATTGCCGGATGCAATTTGCCATTATCCATGCAGCGGCAGGCGTGGCGGCAGGCTCCATTTTGCCGGTGGATGTTTTGATGAAATCTGCTCCGGCTTCCATCGCAATGAACGAGGCAATGGCTATTTGCGCAGCCGTTAATGCGCCGGTTTCCAAAATAACTTTCAAGTGCGCCTGTCCTATCGCCGCTTTGATTTGCTTGATTTCTGCGGCTACTGTGGCATAATCGCCGGCAAGGAAAGCCCCTAAAGAAATAACAATATCAATTTCCGTTGCGCCCTGTTCCACCGCCATACGGCACTCCTCGCACTTCACTTTTATAAATGTTTGCGACGCCGGGAAACCCGCTCCCACTGCGGCAATCCGGACAGTGGGTATTTTTAACGCATTGCGGACTGTTTGCACCAGCGCAGGATAAATGCAGATAGCCGCCACATCCGGCATGCCGGGAAAATGAGTGGAAAAATTATTTACTTTTTCCGTCAGCTTATGCACTTTTTCCACCGTATCGGTAGCATTCAACGTCGTTAAATCAATAGCGCCAAAACAGCGTTTCCAATCCTCCTGCGTACGGAACGCCGGCAGCCCATGCGCTATTTCTGCAATTGCTTTGGCGGTATTTGCTTCATCTACCGCCCATCCATATTTTTTTAAATAATCACTCATGTTTACTGGTTTGCTTAATAATATCCACCTTTTAGCGTTATTTCCGCAACTCGAAATTTTGTCCCAAATATTTCCGGCGCACTTCCGGGTTGGCGGCTAACTCTTCGGCAGTGCCGCTTTCCAGGATAGAGCCGTCGAAAAGCATGTAAGCGCGGTCGGTAATTGCGAGCGTTTCATGCACATTGTGGTCGGTAATAATGATGCCTATATTTTTATCTTTCAACCGCGATACGATTGTTTGAATGTCTTCCACAGCAATAGGGTCAACGCCTGCAAAAGGTTCGTCAAGTAAAATAAATTTCGGGTCGATAGCCAAACAGCGGGCAATTTCGCAACGCCGCCGTTCGCCGCCGGATAATTGAACGCCCAAGCTCTTGCGCACTTTCTGCAATCCAAGCTCTTCTATCAGTTGTTCCAAGCGTTCATGACGCTGTTCCTTGCTTTTGATTTTTGTTTCCATCACCGCCAGCAAATTGTCTTCGACCGAAAGTTTACGGAACACCGACGCTTCCTGTGCCAGGTAGCCTAATCCATTTTGTGCACGCCTGTACATCGGCTCTTTTGTGATGTCGCGTCCGTCCAAGAAAATGCGCCCGCTATTGGCTTTTATCAAGCCCACGAGCATATAGAAAGTGGTCGTTTTCCCGGCGCCGTTTGGTCCAAGCAAGCCCACAATCTCGCCCTGCTCTACCTGCACCGACACGCCTTTTACCACCGTCCGCGAGCCGTATTTTTTCACCAAATCTTTACAATGTAAAATCATATTACTTTTCCCTGATTAAACTATCCCTTCCCGCAGTATGTCGTGCAAGTGTACCATACCGACATATTCTTTTTTGCGCACGACCAGCAACTGTGTAATTTTATTTTCTTCCATCAAGTTGAAAGCCTTTATTGCCAACGCCGACAGGTCGATAACTTTGGGATTTTTAGACATGATATCAATAGCCGCCAAAGCGTCTAACCGTTTTGTTTTTTCCAGCATGCGCCGCACATCGCCGTCGGTGATGATACCAACCACAGCGCCGGCGTTATCTACTACAGCCGTTGCGCCAAGCCTGTTGGAAGAAATAGTAATAATCGTATTGTCGATAGTTTCCCCAGGCGAAACTTGCGGTTTGCGGTTTTTATCTATTAAATCGCCTACCCGTAAATATAATTTTTTGCCCAGCGAGCCGCCCGGATGTACCCGCGCAAAGTCTTGTTCCGTAAAGCCGCGAAGTTGCAGCAAGCAAATTGCCAATGCATCGCCCATCACCAATTGGGCGGTAGTGCTGGTTGTCGGAGCCAAATTATTCGGGCAAGCTTCTGCATCCACCGTTGCGCGTAGCACATAATCGGCATGCTGCGCCAAATAAGAATCCCGGTTGGACACTATTGCAATAAGCTTATTGCCCAAATTGCGGATGAGCGGCACTAACAGTTTTATTTCCGCAGTATTCCCGCTTTTCGACAAACAGATAACAATATCGTCAGGCTGGATAACCCCCAAATCGCCATGGATAGCGTCGGCAGCGTGCATGAACACCGCCGGCGTGCCGGTAGAATTAAAAGTAGCGACTATTTTATTTGCGATGATAGCGCTTTTCCCAATACCGGAAACAATCACACGCCCCTTATTTTTATAAATTAACTGCACTACCCGTTCAAAATCTTCATTGATGTAAGACGCCATTTTTTGTATGGCATGCGCTTCCGTTTCAATTGTTTTTATAGCTAACTTTCCGATATCATTCAAACCGCTCATTGCAAATAAATTTTGATACTTTCTAAAGTTTTTGTAATTTAGTAGCGCAAAGATAATGAAAAGTAACAAACTTTCCTATCATTTGTGGACAAAAGCAAATGGAAGTAACTGAACAATTTTTATACGGACAACTTAAAACCTACTTCGGTTTTGATACTTTTAAAAGCCGGCAGGAAGCTATTATACGTAATGTGCTTGCTGGAAAAGATACATTTGTTCTTATGCCGACGGGCGGGGGAAAATCAATGTGCTACCAGTTACCTGCGCTCATGCTGGATGGCGTGGCAATTATTGTTTCGCCACTTATCGCGCTAATGAAAAACCAAGTGGATGCTATTCGCGGATTTATTATCAACAATAATAATATTGCGCATTTCCTTAATTCGTCGCTCAACAAACAACAACTACAAGACGTGCATCAAGGCTTGTTGAGCGGCGCTACCAAACTATTGTATGTAGCTCCAGAGTCTTTGACAAAAGAAGAAAATATCCAGTTATTGAAACAAATAAAAATTTCTTTTTACGCCATTGACGAAGCGCATTGTATCTCGGAATGGGGACATGATTTCCGCCCGGAATACCGCCGCATACGTCCTGTCGTAAATGAAATAGGCGTTGCGCCGATTATTGCATTAACAGCCACCGCCACGCCGAAGGTGCAACACGATATTCAAAAAAATCTGGGCATGTTGAGCGCAACCGTATTCAAATCGTCGTTCAACCGCGCGAATTTATATTATGAAATCCGCCCGAAAACCAATACCGACCGCGAGATTATAAAATTCATAAAAAATAATCCCGGCAAATCAGGCATTGTGTATTGCCTGAGCAGGAAAAAAGTGGACGACCTTTCCAGCCTTCTACAAATAAACGGCATTAACGCTTTGCCGTATCACGCCGGAATGGATGCAACCACACGTTCCCACAATCAAGACCGTTTTTTAATGGAAGACGTGGATGTGATTGTCGCTACTATTGCTTTCGGCATGGGGATTGACAAACCGGATGTGCGCTTCGTCATTCATTACGACATCCCGAAAAGTCTGGAAGGATATTATCAGGAAACCGGGCGCGCCGGGCGCGACGGCGGAGAAGGGCTTTGCATAGCGTTCTACAATTATAAGAACGTGCAAAAACTGGAAAAATTCATGCAGGGGAAGCCGTTGGTGGAACAGGAAATCGGAAAACAATTACTGCAGGAAACCGTTGCCTATTCTGAAACCGGAAGCTGTAGAAGAAAAGTGTTGTTGAATTATTTCGGTGAAGAATATACCGAAGAAAACTGTGGCAACTGCGATAATTGCCTGCACCCGAAACCGCTCTTTGAAGCGCAGGAATACTTGCTGACGGTGTTGCAAACCGTGTTGGCGGTACATGAAAAATTCAAATCCGAACATATTGCCAATATCATTACCGGTATTATGACGGCTTTCCTGAAATCTTACCACCACCACGAATTAAAAGAATTTGCAAGCGGTGCAGAAAAAGACCTCCGCTTTTGGCATACAATTATCCGGCAGGCGCTCATTCATCATTTACTCGAAAAAGAAATTGAAAACTACGGGCTGCTGAAAATAACGGAAAAAGGACGCGCTTACCTGGCTTCCCCTTATCCCATAATGCTTCCGGAAGACCACGAGTACCACGCCGAAGATAACGACGACGACTTTTTTATCGGGCTACCAAAATCAAGCGGCAGCTTTAACGAAGAATTATTTTCTATCCTGAAATCACAACTCTACGATTTGGCTCATCGCCTGGATATCCCGCCATACGCCATTTTCCAAGACCCTTCGATAGAAGACATGTGTATTCAATTCCCGGTAACCATTGACGAATTAAAGAACTGCCACGGCGTGGGCGAAGGCAAAGCAAAAAAATTCGGGCGGGAATTTGTAGACATCATTAAAAAATATGTAGAAGAAAACAATATTGAACGCCCCAATGAACTTGTGGTAAAATCGCTCATCAACAAATCCGGCTTGAAAGTGTATATTATCCAGGCTATCGACCGGAAAGTGATGCTGGACGACCTTGCCGCTTCAAAAGGTTTGGAAATGGGACAGCTGCTTGATGAGATTGAAGCCATTGTAAATTCCGGCACAAAAATTTCCATTGATTATTTCATCGAGCAGGTGATTGACGACGACAAAGTGGACACCATTTATGAATACTTCCACCACGAAGCCAAATCGGACTCCATTGATGATGCGCAGGATATTTTAGGCACTAATTTTTCCGAAGAAGAAATACGATTGGTACGATTGAAATTTATGTCGGACGTTACCAATTAGAAAAAAATTCTTCACTATTTATAACTTAAAACAAAAAAATTATGGGAAAACGTTACGACATCGACCAACTTGATCAAACAATATTAAATACGTTGATCAAAAATGCGCGTATGCCGTTTTTGGAAATTGCACGTGAACATAACATCTCCGGCGCCGCCGTACACCAGCGTGTGAGGAAGATGGAAGAAGCCGGTATCATTACCGGCGCGCGCCTGCTGGTAAAACCGACAGCGCTGGGTTTGGGCGTGTGCGCTTTCGTAGGCGTGCATCTTGATATGCCAAAACACTATGCAAGTACGGTGGAGGCGATAAAAAATATTCCTGAAGTAGTGGAGTGCCATTTTATAACGGGAGATTATACGTTATTGCTGAAACTCTTTTGCCGCGACAACGAACACCTGATGAACGTGCTGTTGAATACGCTTCAAAATTTGCCAAACGTCATCAAAACCGAAACATTGATTTCCCTGAAGCAGATTTTTGAGCGGCAGGTATGGGTGCAGAATAATGTTCGCAATACCAAGAGCGCTTAAACCGACAAAGCGGCAACGGAAAAACAGGATTTTCACCTGGCGGACAAATAAACCCGATTTTTTTATCCATTCGTATAAGTTGATTACATTCAATTTTTCATTACCTTTACAAAAAATTATTACCTGCACATGAATGCTAAAAAATGGCTATTTATTATTATCCTGTTCTTCTCTTTGCTGTGCACAGGTTTCCTTGTTGAAAAACTCATCACGCTTTACCGTATTTCCTATAAAGAGAATGTCCGGGAAAGCGCATTTTTGTATGTCCCTACGGGCGCATGCCTCGCAACGGTTATCGACAGTTTACGCGCCCATGCTTTGCTGATTGATGAATCTACTTTTTTAGCGGCGTCGCAGAAAAGCGATTATAAAACTTTCACCGTACGTCCCGGACGTTACCGGGTAGCGAAAGGGATGACCAATACAGACCTGTTGCGCATGCTTAACTTCGGCTGGCAGGAGCCGGTGAAAATAGTTATTGCCGGACCTATCCGTTCTAACGGGAAACTGGCAAAAACGCTTTCCCGTTATGTAGAGCCGGATTCGGCAACATTATTCCGGGCATTATCCGGCGGCAGCGTGCTGCAACGTTTCGGCTACACGCCTGACAACGTATTGGGAATGATTATACCGAATACTTATGAAGTGTATTGGAATATTACTGCGGAAGAACTCCTGCAACGGCTGCATAAGGAAAATATAAAATTCTGGAACGGAACGCGGACGCAACTGCTCGAAACCATTGGGCTGACACGCAACGAAGCCGTTACCCTCGCCGCTATCGTCAATGAAGAAACAAATAAAACGGACGAGATGCCGCGTATCGCAGGGGTTTATATGAACCGGCTGGCAAAAGGTATTGCGTTACAGGCTGACCCCACTTTAAAATTTGCATGGAACGATTTTACGATAAAACGAGTACTCAACAAACATAAGACTATTGATTCGCCCTACAACACTTATAAATATCCCGGTTTGCCGCCGGGACCTATTTGTATTCCTTCGATTGCCGCCATTGACGCCGTGCTGCATTACGAGCGGCATAATTACCTTTATTTTTGCGCCGACGCCGGCTTCACCGGTTATCATGTATTCGCGCAAACACTCGCGCAGCACAACAAAAACGCGCAAGCATACCAAAAAGCGCTTAACCAAAAAAGAATTTTTTAATGATTAGTAGTTAGTGGTTAGCTGGCGCGCCAGCCACTTTCAACTTTCAATTTTCAATTTTCAACTGAATTTCGTACATTTGTTCCTGCATTTCATCAGAATAAAATGACGGCACAAGCATTATATGAACAAATCCTGCGCAAGCGATCATTCCTTTGCGTGGGGCTGGACAGCGATATAAAAAAATTACCGGCACACCTGTTATCCCTGCCTGACCCTTTATTTTCCTTCAACCGCGCGATTATTGACGCTACGGCGGCGTATGCGGTAGCGTTCAAGCCAAACGTGGCGTTCTATGAGGCGCTTGGCGCAAGCGGTTGGGCGCAGTTGGAAAAAACCGTGCAGTATATCCGGCAATGCTATCCCGAGATGTTCATCATTGCCGACGCCAAGCGCGGCGACGTTGGCAACACTTCCCGCCAGTATGCCGAAGCGTTTTTTAAAAACATGGACGTAGACGCCGTAACGCTTTCGCCTTACATGGGACGCGACGCCGTGCAGCCTTTTTTGGAATACAGCGGCAAATGGGCGGTATTATTGGCATTGACCTCTAATGCCTCAGCCGCCGATTTTGAAACCCTGACCGTCGCCGGCGGCAGGAAACTGTATGAAACGGTATTGGAAACATCGTCGGCATGGGGCACGGTTGATAATATAATGTATGTAGTGGGCGCCACGCAGGCGGCAATGCTGGAAGGGATACGGAAAATCATTCCGCGCCATTTCCTTTTAGTTCCAGGCATTGGCGCGCAGGGCGGCAACCTGCAAGAGGTAATCAAATATGGATGCAATAAACAAGCCGGCTTACTGGTGAACTCTTCACGTGAAATCATTTTTGCCGACCATAGCCGCCACTTTGCCCAAGCCGCCACTGAAAAAGCGCGCGAAATACAATCGGCATTTGCAAATGGAGAGTGGATAATGAATAATGAATAAAAAACAAGGAACAACGAATAATGAATAATGAATAGTGAACAATAACGCTGGCGCGGCAGCCTCTTAATCCCTTAATCACTTAATCTCTATTTTTTTCAACTTATGACTTACGACTTACGGCTAAAAACTTACGATTGCCTCCGCATCCGGGAGTTTGTCAACCCTGTGTTGGAAATGGCGGAGATAGCCGACCGCATGGCAAAAAGCGGCAATGGTGGAAAAGCCTTGCTCTTTGAGAACACCGGCACGGAATTTCCGGTGTTGATGAATTTGTACGGGTCGCCTTCACGCATGTTGCAGGCATTGGGACTAAGCTCCTACGGCGAGGTGGAGCAGAAATTCAACCGGCTGTTTGCAGACGTACTGTCCCCAAAGCAAACATTGTGGGATAAGCTGAAATTGCTTCCGGCATTGCAGCAGGCGACGCAATGGCTGCCGAAAGTAAGCGGGGAACGCGGTCGCTGCCAAGAGGTAGTGATGCCGCAGCCCGACTTGTCGAAGTTACCGGTATTGCAGTGCTGGCCGCACGATGGCGGGCGTTTCATCACCTTGCCGATGGTGCATACGAAAGACCCCGTAACCGGCGCGCGCAATATGGGCATGTACCGGATGCAGGTTTTTTCCGCTACCACTGCCGGCATGCACTGGCATCGCCACAAGACCGGCGCAAAACACTTTGCCGCTTTTGCGGCGCAGCTCGGGGACGGGCGTTTTCCGGTAGCGGTGGCGTTGGGCGGCGACCCGGTTTATGCCTATTGCGCCGTTGCGCCCATGCCCGAAAACGTGGATGAATATTTGCTGGCGGGTTTTCTGCGGAATAAGCCGGCGCTATTGGCGCGTTGTTTGACGCAGCCGCTGGAAGTGCCTGCCGATGCTGATTTTGTCATCGAGGGCTATGTGGATGCGCATGCGTTGCCCGAAGTAGAAGGTCCTTTCGGCGACCATACCGGGTTTTATTCCTTGGAAGATTTGTATCCGGTGATGCAGGTAACGTGCATCACGCACCGCAAGGACGCCATATATCCTGCTACGGTAGTCGGTATCCCGCCGCAGGAAGACGCCTGCCTGTCGCAAGCGACGGAGCGGATTTTTTTAGCGCCTGTCCGGTTGGCGTTAGCGCCGGAGATAGTAGATATGCACCTGCCCGTAGAAGGCGTGTCGCATAATTTGGCGATTGTAAAAATAAAAAACGACTATCCGGGGCAGGCAATAAAAGTGGCGCATGCCTTGTGGGGCGCCGGGCAAATGATGTTTAACAAAATAATGATAGTAGTAGACGGCGAAGTGGATATTACCGATTACCCTGCATTGGCGCGGTATGTAGCGCAACACTACCATCCCTCGTCGGATACTTATTTCAGCAGCGGACCGCTGGACGTCTTAGACCATGCCGCCAGCGCGCCGGCTTTCGGCGGGAAAATCTGCATGGACGCTACCGCATCCGCCACAAAAGGAAAAGACGCCGCAGAGGAGGGAAAAGAACCATGCTACGCCTTTATTCACAAAGGCGATAAATGTCCCCCTTCGCCGCGCGTGGTAGTGCAATTCGACAAGCCGGTTCCGCTGGACGACATTGCCACATGCGTATGGCTGCTGGGAAACAACATAGACGCTGTGCGCGATTGCCGCATAACGGACGGGCAATTACTCATCGACGCAACCACCAAGAGCGGACAAGTGTTTCCCCGCCGTTGGCCCAACATTGTATGCGCCTCCGGCGAAACCATTGCGGCGGTGGATGCGCGTTGGGAACGTTTAGGGCTGGGCGCATTCATCGCCTCGCCTTCGTTGCGCTACAAACGCCTGTTGCAAAAGGGCGGCGCGGCGGTGGCATTGCCCGAAGAGGAATTGTTGCGCATGCCCCACGACACCGTCTACTACCGCTCGCCTGCCGGATGGTTGAAAATAGCAGCCACGAAGACCCATATCCGCGCAGTGGCGTTTTGCGAAGAAGCGCCTCCTGAACCGCAGCCGGCAATAGAAAACCCGGTATTGAAAAAATGTACCGGGCAGTTAAACGAATATTTTGCCGGCACACGCACATCCTTTGCCCTGCCGTTAGAGCTTATCGGCTCGGACTTTCAACTGCGCGTGTGGAAAGAATTGCAAACTATTCCGTATGGCGAAACCATTTCCTATACGGAATTATCGCAGCGGATTGGCGACGAAAAAGCTATACGCGCCGCAGGCATAGCCAATGCGAAAAACCGCATAGCTATTATTGTTCCATGTCATCGCGTAATTGGCGCTGACGGCAAATTAGTTGGTTATGCCGGCGGATTGCACCGTAAAGAATGGTTGCTTAGATTGGAAATGCAACATACCTCGCAAGGGCTTTTTAGAATGACGAACTAAGAATGCCGGCGCACCGCTCCCATGCTTTGCGGACGGCGGAAATCACTTTAGTAATTCTTCATACTTGAATTTTGCTTCTGCGCCTATTTTCATATAGAGGTTGTTATTCTTCATGAATTTCACATAGCCTGTTCCGGTATCAATATCAATGATAGCAAGCGCATGTGTTGATTTTTTCAATTGGTCAAACAGGGCTTTTGATATGGAAAGGGACTGTTGCAAATCTTTTGCATCAATGGCAATGCCGTTGCTGTTGACAGATGGCCGCTCTATCGTTAAGTTGTTGATGAGTGGCGTGGAAAACGGCGTATTGTTTTCATCCAACAACCATACATTGAGTTTGGCTGCTACCGGCATACTGTTTTTGAAATGCAACTGCAACTTTAATTCCTCTAACGATATTGACGACATGTTAATGCCGATAGTGTCCCGTAATACTAAATTTTCCGCTTTTACAAAGAGCGGGATTCGTATGCTGATAACGGGTTGAATATTGTCTTTTACCCTCAAAAAATTGCGTTTCACCTTCCCGTCCGGATTGGAGGCGCAAGTGAACGAAAATACAATTTTCCTCGTGTCCTTATTAAGTATTTGCCCGAATCTTTCGCACTGGATAGTCGCGGGCGTATTCGCTATGGGGTCGGTATAACCCGGCGCTAATATATCCACGATTTTATTGAGGGGTTCGGTAGCAAGCAACTGCCCGTTCCCGCCGTAAGCCGTGATCTTATCTAATGTTAAACGGAAAGGAATACCCATAGAATTTTGAATATCCGCCACCATTTTTAGCACATCAAATTCCAATGACGTAGCCGTTATATTCAGGTCGTCCATAATATTCAATTCAATCGAATCCTTTACGGTTACTGTTTCTTTTCCGAAATAGCCGAACACGGCGGTATAATAATTTTGAATGTTTTGAATTTGTATATTCAGGTTCGTATTGAAAGAAGCAGGTATCGTTCCTTTTAAGCGTATCTGGACTTCCAACTGTTTTTTGTCTTTCGGTACTATTTTACATGCCGGGATATTAACATCCGTTGTGGCGGTTACATCTGCGGTATATGGTTGCCCGTTTACAAGAATTTGCGGGAAAGTTACTTCCACTAAATTTAATGATGCGGGCAGCCCGCTAAAAACAATTTTCACCGGTAAGCCGGAACAAAGGAGGCTATCCAGTTCCCTGCCGTCGTCAGGCAATAACGGAAAAGATAAAGGAGGCAACTTAACGTCCACATCGCCGGTCCCCGCTGAATAGGGTATGGGCAGGTTCGCATTTACATTGGGTATGGAAAACCAACCGTCTTTCGACGGGAGTTGAATATTTTCCACAGTATAAATAAAGCCGGACGTGTCCTCTTCGTAGAAAATGTTAGGCTGGCTGTTCAGTGTAAGCGTATCCTGGATAAGCGGGAGGAGAAACGTAGGATGTAATTCGTTCAAAGAAATTTTACTGGCGTCGAAATCTCCTTCGCCTATGCAGGATGCAAATCCGATAGAAAGAAGAGAGAATAACACAATGATGAGTTTAATCTTTTTCATGACCAAAAATATAATAGCACAAAAGTACGAATAATTTTTTAATTAGCCGTTACCTAAAATGCTGCCGCGCCAGCCCAACAGCAAACGGCAAACGACGCACGGTGAACGGCGCAGTTGAGAGTTGAAAGTTGAGAGTTGAAAGTTTAAAGTTTCCGCCGCGCCAGCCACATCTTCACATCAGTTGCCGCGTCAGCCACATTTCCACATTTTCACATCTCCACATCTTCACATCAGTTGCCGGCGCAGCCCAATTCTTAATTCCCCCTGTTCCCCCTTCGGGGGTTAGGGGGCTTTTTTATTTTCTTAACTCCCCTGCCGCGCCGCGCGTCATTCCGAGCGAAGCGAAGCGGAGTCGAGGAATCTGCTGCGATACCCCGCTGTCCAACCCAAACTGCCTGCGTGCTGGAGCAGATTCCTCCGCTTCGTGCGCTCGTTCCTCGCGCACTCCGGTCGGAATGACGTTCGCTGTTTGCCGTTCCCCGTTTGCCGTGCGCCGTGCATCGTTTGCCGTTCTCCATCATTTCAAGCGAAGCGGAGTAGGGATGCATCCCTACGGGATGCAATGACCCACCGGCATATTGTGCTACCGAACGACACATTCCTACGGAATGTAAAAAAAACACTATGGCATAAATATTCATTCTTTTATTTTTCATTTCTGATTGGCTGCTGCGCAGCCCAATTCTTAATTCTTAATTTCTAATTCTTAATTATTTTGTTAGGCTGTCATCGTGCTACCCTATGGGTGTTAAGCCATGCGGCTGCAGTGCGCGCGCGTCGCGCGCAAAGAAAAAAAGTAACATTGGACTCAAGTTGTACCAGCAAAGCCCGGCTATTTCACACAACGATAGTATTGTGTACCGTCGTTTGTACTAATCACCAATTCGCACTTTTTATTTAATTCAACAATGTAATAATAAACGGTACAACCCACCAAATATTA
>JAITKG010000062.1 GCA_031278495.1 Prevotellaceae bacterium
ACTATAAGGGATAAAACGGAATGTCCGGGCGTTTTTTGCGTTTACACCGGCAGCGATTTATACATGGACGCCACACACCTTTGCCAACAGCGCACCACTGGCGCGCAAAATTGGGAAGCATGGATAAAAGACACGCGTGATAATGAATTGTACCGGATTGTTTATATGCCCGACAATAACTGGTGGTTGGCGCAAAATGTGAAATATGCAGGAACAGGTGCGTTATTCACTATAAATGGATGTACGCCGGATAAATGTGGGAGATCATATACACATGCACAAGCAAGACTTGGAGGAGGATCTGGTGCTAATGTACAAGGAGTTTGTCCTAGTGGATGGGTTATGCCCATTGTATCAGAATTCGGACAGTTATGGGATGCTGTATCACCTGATGAAGCGGTAATATGCCAGCGACTACGTGCACTCAACAGTAGGTGTGGCGCTGGAAATGATTGGTACGGGTGGGCAAGCATAATGCAAACACATATTGGTCTATTCTTATACGAAATCGATTATGGAACCAGTTGGATGCCGAATGACGGCGGTGATCTGGGAGCTATAGTTGACCAAAGCTGTTCGGATCATGTATGTAATAGGGTATGCATAGGGTTCGATGATGGCCTCGATCGTGGTGCTGCTATCCGTTGTTTTCGTAAACTGTAATATTTATTGAAAATTATAGAATAAACGGAAGCAAAAAAACTGCTTTCTAACAACGCTATACCTTACTCCACTTAGGGTTTCAGCGCACAACTATAAAAAACCAATCCACCATGAACTGCGAAGCAGTTTATACTGCCGATTTTATGCGAATGCCGCTTTATGAAGCGTTGAAAACGTTCACCCGTTCTGCGCTAAATCCGTTTGGTATTTCCTGCTTCAATCCAACCTTCTTTGCCGTCGCGCAGGCGGATGTTTTGCCAGTTCGAGAGTTCGTCGATAATCGTTACTTTTGCGCCTTCGTGCAGGATGAATAAATCTTTGCCGGTATTGTCGGGGGCGCTTTTCACGGTTACCACGGCAGGAAAGACAATCGCTTCGTTACGGTTGGTGATTCCGGCGCGCTGGAAACCGGCAAAGGTGATGCTTCCTGCCGCCAGCAGCACGCCGGCCACCGCCATAAAGAACGCGAACTTGCGCAACCGCACCGAACGGATAAAGAAGAACCCCGACAGGCATAGCAACGTGGCGGCGATAAGGAACAGTGAAAGCATCGCCCATGTGTCGGCGCCCGCCCACTGGCGCAGGTTGCGCACCCATGTGAACAGGAAAAATTCCGGAACCGTATCCACCCTGTCCAACGTGCGGAGCTGCGCCATTTCGAGGTTGTAGGCAATGGCAGCGTCGCCGGGCGACAGGCGCAATGCCCGTTCATAATACAGGATAGCGTTTGCCAGTTCGTTTTGCTTGAAATAAGCGTTCCCCATATTGAAATACAAAGCAGGCGACACATTGTCCGTCGCTTCGATTTCGGTATATACCCGGATAGCGTCCGGATATTGCCCGTTGGCATAAAACGTGTTTGCCTGCGCCCACAATGTATCGGCAGCTACAGCCGAAGCCGCCCGCCCCGCAAAAGGCGAAAATAACAGTACAGCGGCTAATATGAAAATTCTTTTCCTGTTCATAATATTTTAATGTGCTAATTGTTTAATGTGCTAATGTGACTAATTTGGCTGACGCCAATTCATAACTCATAACTCATAATTCTTAAAGTTTTTGTTCAAAGCGGCTGATGGCTTTTATAGCATCGTCGTAGATTTTCTGCATCTGCACGCCGCTGCCGGCAGGTGCATAGCGTGCAAATTCGCATTCGTCAACCACCTGTAAGAATGTTTCAATGTCGGTTTCGGGGATTTGGCGGTTTTGCAGGGTTTCCCGTGCATTTTCGCGCGAAAGGTCTGCCGCTGCAATCGCTAATTTGTCGCTCAGGTAGCCCCACAACGCTTTGGCAAGTTCTTCGTAGAAGCCCGGCGCATTGCCGGATTTTAATAACCGTCCGGCGGTGTTCAAGCGGCGGCGCGCTATTTTATTGGCTTTCCGGTTGCGCACCAACACTGCGTTTTGCAAGTCTTTCCGCCGTTTCGACAGGAACAGGCAACACAGTATGAATACCAATATTTCTGCCGCAATCAACAAGTAATAAAGCGGCGAACCGAAAAACAGTCCTTCTTTTTTCTGCCATTGCGGAAGGTCGGTTTTGATGTAACGGATATCTTCGCCCAATGCACGCACCGCCTGCCTGTTTACGCCGCTAACCGTTACCGCCGCGCCGGCATTCGGGTCTTTTCCTACGCGGATAGCAAGCGGTTTGGAGGCGAGGGTTACATATTGTTTTTTGGCAATGTCGAAGTACGTAAATTCCACCGGCGGGATAGCGAATGTGCCGGCGCTGCGCGGGATAAAGGGAATTTCAAACTGTTTTGAGCCGCTCACGCCGGCAGAAGAGGTTTTGCTGTTGTCCGAAATTTTCACGTCATAGGTTTCAAAATCGGGCGGCCATGCGATTTTCGGGGCTTCCACTAATTTCACATTTCCTTCGCCGGTGATTTTGATAATTGCCGACGCCGCATCATTGGCGGTAACCGAATCGCGCGCCAGTTCCGCCGTCATCCTGAAACCGGTGCCTACCGCGCCGGCAAACGACGCCGGTGCATTTACCGGCAACGGATTGACCTGAACGGTAATCACCGGCGAGGCTATATGTTTGCGCACAATCTGCGCCGACGAACCAAAGAAGTCGTCGAAAATACTGCGCGGGGCAACGCGCACCTGCAAGGCGCAAGTGATTTCAAAAGGGTCAATCTTTAATGCGCCCGTTTGTTGCGGGAAAAGCACATAGCGGCGCACGACGGCGCTGTTGTATATTTTCCCGTTGACGTTCTCGCGCTGGAATTGCAGTTGTTGCGGCGCTTCTGTTTCCTGACTCCAAAAGCCGTTGAACGTAGGGAATTTCACATCTTCAAAACCGGCAATATTCATGGATTGCGAATAAATTTTCACGGTAGCCGTCAAATATTCGCCGCGGTAGACATTGGATTTGCTCACTAATATGCGCACGAAGACGTCATTTCCGTCGCCCGTTCCTGTGGCTGGTTGGGCGCTTTGTTGCGGCTGTTGCGCGGCTTGCGGCGCATCTTCCGCTTTGACTACTTCAATGGTTACCGGTTGCGACTGGTATGTTTTCTTATCGACCGCCACGCTGGCGGCGCCCAATGTAACGTTCCCTTCCTTGACCGCTTGCAGTACGTATATGAAACGGGTGGTTTGCGTATGCGACTGTTTGCCGTTGATGATTTGAACCATTTGTTCTTCCGACCGCGAAGGACCTGCTATCACATGGAATCCGGAAAAGTCGGGCGGCGTGAAATTATCGACATTCGCATTCACTGAAAACGTCGCCCGGAATTGTTCATTCACGGCGACCACCCGCGGCGCCGATACGCTCAACGATACATCGTCGGCGCGTGCTGCGGAAATGCCGCAAAACAGCAGCAAAAGAAGTCCCATTTTCCTTCCTGCATAAAAGATTTTTTTAGAACACAATATCTGAATTTGAGTATCCATAATTCGTATAACTTCGTATAATTTCTTTAGTTGTTTTTAGTCGTAAGCCGTAAGCCATGCCGGCGTTGGCTGATTTTCAATTCTCCATTAGTAATGCGCCGGCTCGCTTTACCCTTCATCTTTTACCCGGCTACCAGTTTTTCTCTATTTGTTGCCGTTGTAACGCTTTTGCTTTTTCCTTGTTTACTTTATCCTGTGTTTCCTTTTCGTCTGCCTGTATGGCTTCCAGCATGCGTTGCGCATCCTGTGGCGAAATTTTTTGCTGTTGCTGCTGTTCGTCCTGTTTATCCTGCGGCTGCTCCTGTTGTGGATTGGGTTGCTGTTGTTGGTCTTGTTGCTGCTGCCGGTCTTTGTTATCCTGATTTTGCTGCTTATCCTGCTGTTGTTGGTCTTGGTTGTTGTCCTGATTATTTTGGTTGTTTTGCTGTTGCTGCTGTTGCTGCTGCTGTTGTTGCCGCATTGCCTGTGCATACGCCAGATTAGTACGTGTTTCATCGTCGGCGGGGTTGAGCCGCAGCGACTGTTTATAGGATTTTATGCTTTCCTCATATTTCTGTTGTTTCAGTTGTGCATTGCCTAAATTGTGGAATACGGCGGCTTTCCGCTTGTCGTCCGTTTCTGCGCCGGTCAACGATTGGAAAAGTTTTTCGGCATTCTCGGCATTACCCTGTTTATACAGCGCATCCGCTACATTGAAGCGTGCGCCGAAAGAAGCGGTATCTTTCTCCAGCCCGTGTTTGTAGGCGATTTCGGCTTTTTCGTATTCGCCGTATTTGTACAGTTTATTGCCTTTGCGCATGTCGTGCCGTTCCGGCGCCTGCGCAGAAGCGTCCATGTTTCCCATTCCCCAAAGAAATAACAGAAGCAGGACGATGCGTACATGCCCTGACTTCCGAAAGGAGGGGCT
>JAITKG010000090.1 GCA_031278495.1 Prevotellaceae bacterium
CTGTTAAACCTTTTTCAAACCGGGTAGTCTTATAAGTGAAATAGGTTTTCATAGGTTTAGATTAGGCAGGGCGGGCAGCGAAAGCTGCCCGCTTTGTTTTTGCTACGGCGAAGCGCGCTTCGCGCGAGGAACGATCAGCGGCGCACGGCAAACGGTAACGGGCGCACGGGTCGGAGCCCCGAAGGGGCGAAATAATGGCACATAATGCGCTTTGCGCAGAACCTGGAACACGGAGAACAACAGATGAAAGTTCAAACCGCAACAACATTTCAAAAATTTTTTTCTCATTGCCACTTTTCACGATTTCTAAGGTGGTTTGTGGAATTTTTCCTAAAAAGAAAACGTGAATTTCAATTTATAGTTGTTCGAGGTCTTAGGAAACCCACAGTCGAAAAATAAAACAAAATTCACGTTTATACAAGCATGAATACTTCGACTGTTGAAATTTCCTAAGTTTCGAACACCAATAATAAAGAACATCTATAATGCTGCAAATATATTACAATATTTTTTATTTACAAATTTTATTTGCATTATTTTTTTGCGGCGCCAGCCCAATTCTTAGTTCTTAATTCCCCAGCCGCGCCAGCCACATTTTCACATCTCCACATCTTCACATTTTCACATTAGCCGCCGCGCCAGCCCAATTCGTAATTCTTAATTTCTAATTCTTAATTCCCGGCAAGCCCCGTGCGGCGTGTACCGCGCGAAGCGCGTCACTCTTCACTTTTTTTTGTATCTTTGCGACTTTCAATAGTAAACTATGGACTATAATTTTGCCGAAATCGAGAAGAAATGGCAGGCATGGTGGGCGGAAAACCAAACATTCCGCGTGGAGGAAACACCCGGCAAGCCGAAATTTTATGTGTTGGACATGTTTCCCTATCCTTCTGGCGCGGGTTTGCACGTGGGGCATCCATTGGGATACATTGCGTCCGATATTTATTCGCGCTTCCGGCGGCTGCGCGGTTTCAACGTACTGCATCCGATGGGCTACGACGCTTACGGGCTGCCGGCGGAACAATATGCTATCCAGACAGGGCAGCACCCCGAAGTAACGACCGCCGCAAATATTGAGCGTTACCGCCAACAGTTAGACAAACTCGGCTTTTCATTCGACTGGAGCCGCGAGGTCAAAACCTGCGACCCCGCCTATTATAAATGGACGCAATGGGCGTTTATCCGGCTATTCAACAGTTTTTACAGTTATGAAAAAAACAGGGCATTGCCCATCGCCGAATTAGTGCAGGCATTTGAAACGTCGGGCGCCGCCGGGCTGCGCGTGGCATGCGGGAAAGAATTATCGTTCCCGGCTGCCGGCTGGCGCGCCATGAGCGAAAAAGAAAAACAGGAAATATTGATGAACTACCGCCTCGCCTATCTGGGCGATACCATGGTAAACTGGTGCGCCGACTTGGGTACGGTGCTTGCCAACGACGAGGTGGTAAACGGCGTGTCATTGCGCGGCGGCTATCCGGTAGAGCAGAAGGTCATGCGCCAGTGGTGCCTGCGCGTATCGGCGTATGCCGAACGGTTGCTGAGCGGCTTGGACGGCATTGACTGGCCGGAATCTTTGAAAGAAACGCAACGCAACTGGATTGGAAGGAGCGAAGGAGCGGAAATACACCTCGCCCTGACCCCCTCCCTCAGGAAAGGGGCAGGGGATGAGGACGGGCGAAAAATTACCGTCTTCACCACCCGTCCCGATACGATTTTCGGCGTAACCTTTATGGTCTTGGCGCCGGAGTCGGATTATGTGCCGGCGGTGGTAACGCCCGGACAGCAACAGGCGGTGAACGATTATCTGGCGTCTGCCAAACGCCGCACCGAACGCGAACGCATGTCCGCGCGCAGGGTTAGCGGCGTTTTCAGCGGTTCGTATGCGCTTCATCCGCTTACCGGCGAGCCGCTCCCTGTATGGATTAGCGATTATGTATTGGCGGGCTATGGCACAGGCGCTATTATGGCTGTGCCTGCGCACGACAGCCGCGATTATGCCTTCGCCAAAGAGTTTGAAAAGGAACTGCGCGCGCAGTTGGGCGGCAAAGACCCGGTAGCGCCTTTGATTGAAGGCTGCGATGTGTCTGTGGAAAGTTTCGATGCGAAGGAAGGGAAGATGATGAACTCCCCGCAGGCGGGTTGCGCATGCCGGCTTTCGTTGAACGGCTTGGATGTGCAGGAAGCCATTGTCAAAGCAAAGGAGTATATCAAAGAATATGACTTGGGGCAAATACGGGTAAACTACCGCCTGCGCGATGCTATCTTCAGCCGCCAGCGTTACTGGGGCGAGCCGTTCCCGGTGTATTACGACGCTTGCGGGATGCCGCAGGCGTTGCCGGAAGAAGCGTTGCCCCTTGAACTGCCCGAAGTAGATAAATTCCTGCCGGCAGGCACCGGCGAGCCGCCGCTTAGCCGCGCCGGACATTGGGCATGGGACAGCGTCCGGAAAAAAGTGGTTGCTACCGCCGGCATAGACAATAAAACAGTTTTCGCCCTTGAGCGGAATACCATGCCGGGCTTTGCCGGCTCGTCCGCCTACTACCTGCGCTATATGGACCCGCGCAACGACGGGGCGTTAGTAAGCAGGGAAGCCAACGAATACTGGCGCAACGTCGATTTATATATCGGCGGCACGGAACATGCCACAGGGCATTTAATCTACTCGCGGTTCTGGAATAAATTCCTGTTCGACTTAGGGGTGGCGTGCGAAGACGAGCCTTTTAAAAAGCTTATCAACCAAGGGATGATACAGGGGCGCAGCAATTTTGTGTACCGTATACAGAACACCAATACCTTTGTTTCGCTCAACTTGAAAGACCGGTACGACGTTACGCCGTTGCATGTTGATGTGAACATGGTCGGCAATGATGTGCTGGATATGGATAAATTCAGGGCATGGCGTCCCGAATTTGCCGACGCCGAATTTATCCTCGAAGACGGGAAATACCTTTGCGGATGGGCGGTGGAAAAAATGTCGAAATCCATGTACAACGTCGTTAATCCCGATGACATTGTAGAAAAATACGGAGCCGATACGTTGCGGATGTACGAAATGTTTTTAGGTCCGCTTGAGCAGTCGAAGCCTTGGGATACCAACGGCATTGACGGGGTGCACCGGTTTTTGAAGAAATACTGGCGGCTGTTTTTCGAGGGCGGCGCATTCGCCGTGTCCGGCGAACCTGCCGGCACGCAGGAATTAAAAATCCTGCACCGCCTGATAAAAAAAGTGCAAACCGACATCGAAAACTTTTCATTCAACACGTCGGTCAGCGCATTCATGATTGCCGTCAATGAACTGACGGAACTGAAATGCCGTAAACGCGCCATCCTGCAACCCTTGACTGCGCTCCTGTCGCCGTTTGCCCCGCATATTTGCGAAGAACTGTGGTCGCTGCTCGGATGCTCCGGCAGCATTGCCTGCGCGGCATTTCCCGAATACGAAGAAAAATATACGGTGGAAAACAGCTTTGAATATCCCGTGTCGTTCAACGGGAAATTGCGGTTCAAAAAAGCGTTGCCGCTGGGTATTCCCGCCAAAGAAATTGAAGCGGCGGTATTGAACGACGAACAATCGGCAAAATACCTGGAAGGGAAAACGCCCAAAAAAGTGATTGTAGTAGAAGGAAAAATTGTAAATGTGGTGGTATAATAATAAAGGAAATGGCTAAAACAAAAACTGCTTATTTCTGCCAGAACTGCGGGTTTGAATCTGCAAAATGGCTTGGACGCTGCCCCTCGTGCGGCGAGTGGAATACCTTTGCCGAAGAACTGGTAAGCAAAGAACCGGCGGCAGCCCACAGTTCTTTCTCGCCGGGAAAGTCCGTAGCGCAGCGGGTAGACGAAATCACCTTTGAGCGGCAGCCGCGACTGGATATCGGAAACGGAGAAGTAAACCGCTTGCTGGGCGGCGGGTTGGTGTTAGGATCGCTGGTGCTTATCGGCGGCGAACCGGGCATCGGGAAGTCCACATTGAGCCTGCAACTGGCGTTGCATGCGCCGTCGCTGAAAACGCTTTATGTTTCGGGCGAAGAGAGTGCGCAGCAGATTAAACTGCGCGCCGACCGGCTGCGCGGCGACGGAAGCAACTGCTATATACTGGGCGAAACCAACCTCGAAACCATCTTTACGCAAGCCCAACAACTGCAACCGCAATTTATGGTAGTCGATTCCATCCAGACGCTTTTTACCACCCGCGTGGAATCGCCGGCGGGCAGCGTGTCGCAGGTACGCGAATGTGCGGCGCAACTGTTGAAATTCGCCAAACAAACCGGCATCCCCGTTTTTATTATCGGGCATATCACGAAAGACGGAAGCATTGCCGGACCAAAAGTGCTGGAGCATATCGTTGATGTGGTGCTGCAATTCGAGGGCGACGGCAACCATGCCTACCGCCTGTTGCGCAGCAGCAAGAACCGCTTTGGCTCTACCGCCGAAATAGGCATCTTTGAAATGCTCGGCAGCGGCTTGCGCGAGGTAAGCAATCCTTCCGAGATCCTGATTACGCAACATGGCAGCGCACTGAGCGGAATAGCCGTAGCCGCCACGCTCGACGGCGCCCGCCCGCTGCTGATAGAAACGCAGGCGTTGGTGAGCAGCGCCGCTTACGGCACGCCACAACGTTCTGCTACCGGCTTCGACGTCCGCAGGATGAACATGCTGCTGGCGGTGCTGGAAAAACGCGCCGGGTTCAAGTTAGCCGTGAAAGACGTTTTCCTGAACATGGCGGGCGGGCTGAAAGTTGTTGACCCGGCGGTGGACTTGGCGGTAGTTACAGCCATTCTCTCGTCCAACTTCGATTTGCCGGTGTCGCCGCACTATTGCTTTGCGGCAGAGGTGGGGCTGAGCGGCGAAATACGCCCGGTCGCCCGCATTGACCAGCGCATTGCAGAAGCGGAAAAATTAGGATTTGAAAAAATTTTCATTTCCCGCTATAATCAAAAAGGCTTACCCGGAACAAAAAAAATTGCCATAGCCGCCGTCTCGAAAATGGACGAACTGCTGCGGGCGGTGTTCCGCCAGGAATAGAAAACGGGGGCAAATTTAGTGGAAAGTTGAAAATGGCTGACGCCAGTACGTCTGCCGCAACTTTTAACTTTCAACTTTTAACTTTTAACTAAATTAGCGGCTTGCGCCTCGCCGTTCCGGTCGGAATGACGGATGCCGTGTCCCGTTTCCCGTGTGCCGTGCGAAACGCTTCACTTTTTTGTTCTCAAAAAAAACCGTACTTTTGCACCCCAAAAAATATGCAATAAATGCGTTTGAACAGTTATCCATTACCGCTTACTTACCGCGCTACCATTAGCGCTTTCAAAATTAGAAACCATTAAATTATGCACAAAAAAAATCCTTCCCCACTTTCTTGGGTGCCTTCTGTTTATTTTGCTATGGGCTTGCCTTTCGTGGTGTTAAACATGGTGTCGGTGCTGATGTTCCGGCGCATGGATATTTCCGATACGCAAATCGCTTTCTGGACGTCGCTAATCATGCTCCCGTGGACGCTCAAGCCGTTGTGGAGCCCGTTTCTCGGCATGTTCCGGACAAAGAAATTTTTCGTTGTGCTGACGCAAATCACTACCGGCGTGGTGTTCGGGTTGGTGGCATTGTCCCTGCAATTGCCCGGTTTCTTTGCCGTGTCGGTGGCGTTGCTGTTCATTATTGCTTTCAGCGGCGCAACGCATGACATCGCCGCCGACGGCGTTTATATGAACGAACTGAGCAAAACCGAACAGGCAAAATATATCGGCTGGCAAGGCGCTTTCTACAACCTGGCAAAGGTCGTTGCTACGGGCGGGCTGGTCTATTTGGCAGGCTTCCTGATAGGGCGCATCGGGAACGTGTACGCATGGATGACCATCATGGCTGCCTGCGGGACGCTCATGCTGCTGCTGGGCGTCTACCACGTCAAAATGCTGCCTTCGGGCGGGCAGGCTGCCGGCAGGGTACATTCGTTCCGCGATACGCTGGATAACCTTTGGGAAGTTATCCGCACGTTCTTTACCAAAAAGCATATTGTTTGGTATATTGCGTTTATTATCCTGTACCGCTTTGCCGAAGGGTTTGTGATGAAAATCGTGCCGCTGTTCCTCAATGCGCCTGTTGAGAAGCAGGGACTGGGCTTGCCGGAAGAACAAATTGGGCTATACTACGGCACATTTGGCGCTATTGCTTTTGTTGTTGGCTCGTTGCTGTCGGGTTATTATATTTCCGCCAGGGGATTGAAAAAAACGCTGTTTTCCCTGTGTTGCGCATTCAATATTCCTTTTGTTGCCTATTTGTTGCTGGCGGTTTACCAGCCGGCGAGCGGGTGGTTGATTTCCGGCGCTATTGTATTTGAATATTTCGGTTATGGATTCGGGTTTGTAGGACTCACGCTGTTTATGATGCAACAAATCGCGCCCGGAAAATTCCAAATGGCGCACTATGCCTTTGCCACCGGCATTATGAACTTGGGCGTCATGATTCCCGGCATGATGAGCGGATGGGTCAGTACCCGGCTGGGATATAAATACTTTTTCGTTTTTGTGCTGGTGGCAACCATCCCGGCTTTTCTGGCAACATATTTTGTGCCGTTTACCTGTAACGATAAAAATGCGCTGCCGGCGGAAGAGCGGAGATGTGATGATGTGAAGATGTGATGATGTGGAGATGTGGAGATGTGGCTGGCGCCAGCCCAGTTAGTCACATTAGCACATTGCCCCGTCATTCCGAGCGGAGCGTAGCGAAGTCGAGGAATCTGCTGCGACGCCCCACTGTCCAACCCAAACTGTTTGCATTCTGGAGCAGATTCCTCCGCTCCGTGCGCTCGTTCCTCGCGCACTCCGGTCGGAATGACGGCGCAGTTGAAAGTTGAAAGTTGAGAGTTGAAAGTGGCTGACGCGGCAGAAGAGTTAAGAACTAAGAATTGGGCTGCTCCTTACTCCCCCTTTGGGGGTTGGGGGGCTTCCTTCGGGGGCTGGGGGGCTTTTGCAAATTATTTAATGTGACTAATTAGGCTGACGCAGGCTAATGTGAAGATGTGAAAATGTGCTAATGTGAAAATACGGCTGCCGCCAGCCCAATTCTTAATTCTTAATTTCTAATTCTTAATTCCCCGTTCCCCCTTTGGGGGTTGGGGGGCTTCCTT
>JAITKG010000130.1 GCA_031278495.1 Prevotellaceae bacterium
CCGGCGGCAGCCGAAGGACTGCTGATAACGGCTTGGGCAAATGTGCCGGGCGACGTGCCGGTCACAGGACACAAATCTACCCACACCCACACGCGGTTATTGTAGGCAGACCCCGTCCACGAAACGCTAAATTTTACCGTTTTGGTATTGTAGTTTACGTCCAACGGCGTAACGGTTACCGCCGCGCTTGCAGCAACGCTTGCAAGCATCGCGAAAAGAAAGAAAGTTTTTTTCATAACATTTAATTTGTTAATTTGTTATTATTTTTGCAGCCTTTGGTTGTTTTGTACCAGTGATTAAACAAACACAAAAACAACTTCCTGCACAAAACAACCTTATGCTGCCTATATTAGTAAAGACATAAATTCTATATATCTTTTTATGATGACAACTTTTTTTGATTTTGCCTATTAACTTATAAAGAAAAAGAGCACATTTTTTAATCTACCAAATAGAGGTACGGGAATACCTTCGTATCATAAACTAAAAACATGCTCTAAATAAGAGAGCTACTTTTAATTTCCCGTTTTCTATTTGATAGAAAAATAAAGTTGACATCAACTTTATCTACGATACGTAAAGAACATACAATAACGCTGCAAATATAAAACTAATTTTTTTATTTACAAATTTTATTTTGTTTTATTGTTTTTTTTTGCGGCGTTAGCTCAATTCTTAGTTCCCGTTAAGCCCCGAATGGGCTGCCGTGCGCGTCATTCCGAGCGGAGCGAAGCGCAGTCGAGGAATCTGCTGCTTTGCACCGCCCCTGCCTTTCGCGCGGAGCAATGAAGAAAGCCCCCTTAACCCCCGAAGGGGGAAAGAGGAGTAGCCCCCAGCCCCCAAAGGGGGAGTGAGGATGCTTCATATTATTATTGTAATTCTTATTCATTGTTTTTGTCGTAAGTCGGCTGCCGCGCCAGCCTAATTAGTCACATTAGCACATTGGTTCGTCATTCCGAGCGGAGCGAAGCGCAGACGAGGAATCTGCTGCTTTGCACCGCCCCTGCCTTTCGCGCGGAGCAATGCCGGCGCATAGCGGAACACTTTTGCTCCGCGCGAATGCAGGAAGCGTCATCGTGCATCCCCGCGCTGCGTTCCGCTTCGCTGCACTTGCACGGGGTTATCAACATTCCGCCCCTGACGGGGCTGGCGCGCCAGCCAGCTTTCAACTTTCAACTATAAAAAGCTTTCAACTGAAAAGTCATTCCAACCGGAGTGCGCGAGGAACGAGCGCACGAAGCGGAGGAATCGGCTCCAGCACGCAGGCAGTCTGGGTAGGACAGAGGGACGGCGAAGCGCTTTTATCGCGCGCAGCGCATTTATCGCCCGAAGGGCTTTTATCGCGCGAAGCGCGTTCACCGCCCGCAGGGCATTCGCTTTCAACTTTCAACTAAAAGCTGAAAGCTGGGTGCAAAAAAGAACTGCCGGTGCAGAAATGCGCCGGCGGTTTTTTTTTAAATCTTTGAATTTTTAAATCTTTAAATCATGAAATTTTGCTTATCTTTGTAGCCATTGAATTGTCAACTATGGTAGCTAATTTGCAAGAACACTTTTCGGACAGCGCTCATAACATGAAATCGTCCGCTATCCGTGAATTACTGAAAGTATCCCAACAACCCGAAATCATTTCCTTTGCCGGCGGACTGCCTGCTCCCGACCTGTTTCCTGTCGGGATATTGAAAAAACTGGCGATGGAAGCGCTGGAAACCGACAGCGCGCTTGCCTTGCAATATGGTCCTACCGAAGGCGACAAACGCCTGCGCGAAATCATCGTCGAACGTTATCGCCGGGAAGGCGTGGCGGCGGAAGTAAAGAACGTGATTATTACGACTGCCTCGCAACAGTGTATTGATATTGTCGCCAAACTGTTTTTGAATCCGGGCGACACGGTGGTTTGCGAATTGCCGTCCTATCTTGCCGCATTGCAATCGTTCGCATCTTACCGGGCAAATATGGTGGGCGTGCGCCACAAGCGCGACTTGGACAATGTCGTCGGGAAACTGGTAGCGGAAGGTCGCAAACCCAAATTCATCTATGTCATCCCCGACTTCCAGAACCCGTCCGGCGCGACGCTGTCGCTCGACGAACGAAAAATGGTGCTTGACGTAGCCCGCCGCCACGATGTGCTGGTGGTGGAAGATACCCCCTACCGCGAGCTGCGTTTCGAGGGCGAAACACTGCCGGCGCTCTGCCAATTGGACGGCACGGGGCAGGTCATTACACTGGGGACATTTTCCAAAATCTTTGTGCCGGGCTTCCGTTTGGGCTGGCTGCTGGCGCATGAAGATATTATCACAAAGGCTATCGTGGCAAAGCAGGCAATGGATTTATGCTCGCCGGTGTTTGACCAAAAAATTACCGCCCGCTTCTTCGACCAAAACTATTTTGAAGAGAACCTGAAAAAAATAATTGCCGCCTATCGCGAAAAACGCGACGGCATGCTGGCGGCATTTGAAAAATACATGCCCGAAGGCGTTACGTGGACGCGCCCGCAAGGGGGACTGTTCCTCTTCCTCACCTTGCCCGAAGCGTTGGATGCAAAAGATTTATTCGACCTTGCTATCAAGGAAAATGTGGCGTTTGTGCTGGGCGAAGCATTCCACTGCGACGGCTCCGGCAAAAATACCCTGCGCATCAACTTCTCGTACATGAGCTCAGCATTGAACGAAGAAGGCGTGAAACGCTTAGCCAAAGCCATCCGGCAGTTGATGGGAAATGCCACGAATTAAAGATTTAAAGATTCAATAATATGTGAGCAGCGCAAAAAATACCTGTAAACTTTTAACTTTATCAACATGAAAAAATTTATCATCATTACGATTATCCCTCTACTGGCCATGAACAGTTGTAACTCCTCCCTTCCGGTGCATTATCCCGCCACCGCGAAAACCGACCATACCGATACGTATTTCGGTACGCAAGTGCCCGACCCCTACCGCTGGCTCGAAGACGACCGGTCGGACTCCACCGCCGCATGGGTCGCGGCAGAGAATGAAGTAACATTCGGCTATCTGGAAAAAATCCCCTGCCGCGCCGCTATCCGCGAAGCCCTGACCGCTATCTGGAACTACCCGAAAGAAGGCGTTCCGGCGAAGTATGGCGGCAAGTATTTTGTGTATAAAAACAACGGGCTGCAAAACCAGTCCGTGCTTTACATTTTGGACAGCCTGCACGCCGCACCGCGCGTGTTCCTTGACCCGAACACACTGTCGGACGACGGCACTACGCGCGCCGGCAGTATCAGCGTGTCGAACGATAACCGGTACGTTGGCTACACCGTTTCCGCCGGCGGCTCGGACTGGCAGGAAATCCGCATAAAAGATATTGCCGGCAACGACCTGCCCGATGTGGTTAAATGGGTTAAATTCTCCGGCATCTCATGGCGCAACGACGGATTCTATTATAGCGGCTACGACGCCCCGAAAGGCAGCGCGCTCTCGGAACAAAACCAGTTCAACAAAGTATATTATCATAAATTAGGCACGCCGCAGGCAAGCGACAAACTTGTCTACAGCGACCCGAAAAACCCGTTGCGCTACAACCGCGCATACGCCACCGAAGACGGGCGGTTCTTAATCCTTTCCGTGTCCGGCGGCACCGACGGCAATACGATAGCGATAAAACCGCTGAAAAAACCGGGCGCAGGGTTTATTCCGGTAACCCCCGCCAATTTTGACCATGAATTTATTCCGGTAGAGAATTTCGGCGACGCGGTGTATATGCTCACCAACCACGACGCGCCGCGTTATAAATTGATGAAAGTAACCATCGGCAACGGGCAGCCGCAATGGGAAACCGTTATTCCGGAAAACGACGACGTGCTTGTTTCCGCCACCGTAGCCGGCGATAAAATTATTGCCGAATACCTGCACGACGCCTATTCGCAACTGTTCATTTTTGATAAGGACGGCAAAGGAAAAACAGCGATTGAACTTCCCGGCATCGGCAGCGTCGGGACTGTCAGCGGGAAGAAAGGCGAAAACGAACTGTTCTACTCATTCTCTTCCTTCGCTACGCCCGCCACGATTTTCCGTATTGCCGACATACGTACGCCCGCGCCGGAACTTTATAAGGAAACACAATTGAATATCAAACCCAGCAAGTACGTTACCGAACAGGTATGGTATGACAGCAAGGACGGCACAAAAGTTCCGATGTTCATCGTCTATAAGGAAGGCACGCCGCGCAACGGGAAAAACCCGGCGTTGCTTTACGGCTACGGCGGATTTAATATCAGTATGACGCCTTCATTCAGTGTGGCGAACATGCTGTTTCTGGAAAATGGCGGCGTTTATGCAGTGGCCAGCCTGCGCGGCGGCGGCGAATTTGGCAGCGAATGGCACAAAGCCGGCACCAAACTGCAAAAACAAAATGTATTCGACGATTTCATCGCTGCTGCCGAATATTTGATAAAAGAAAATTACACGTCCTCTGCGAAACTGGCTATTCGCGGCGGCTCCAACGGCGGGTTGCTGGTGGGCGCATGTATGACGCAACGCCCCGAACTGTTCAAAGTCGCCCTGCCGGCGGTTGGCGTGATGGACATGCTGCGCTTCCACAAATTCACCGTTGGCTGGGGCTGGGTGGACGACTACGGCTCCAGCGACAACGAAGCGGAATTCCGGTATATTTTGGGTTATTCGCCGTTGCATAACATTAAAGCCGGCGTGTCGTATCCCGCCACGCTCATCACCACCGCCGACCATGACGACCGCGTAGTGCCGGCGCACTCGTTCAAGTTTGCCGCCACATTGCAGGCTGCGCAGGCGGGCGACAACCCGACGCTCATCCGCATCGACACCATGTCCGGGCATGGCGCTTCGTCCACCGCCAAGTCCATCGAAGAATACACCGACATTTGGGCGTTTACTTTCCATAATCTGGGAATGAAGTTTGGAAAATAAG
>JAITKG010000131.1 GCA_031278495.1 Prevotellaceae bacterium
CCAACGGCGCTATACCTTGCTATCCTTAGGGTTTCCTCGCACAATTATGAAAAATAAAATGCACTTGAAGCAAAATATTCTTAGTTTTTAATTTTATTGATTCGTTCGGTGATGGGAAAGGCAGGCTTGGAAAACGTTGCCGTTTCTGCCCTTCGCGAAGCGTGGGGGCGTTCGCTGCAAATTTCCCAGCGTGATTTCGGGCGTTCGGCGTCGCGCCATTCATAGCCTTTCAATGTGGCTTTTTCCTGCGGCAGTTGGTCCAGCGGATAGGTGTCGCTTTTTACCGGTTGGGAATAATATTTGATGCGTTGTATCTTCCGTTGCTTTAATTCTACCTGCATATTGACGCTTTCCGACAGGTTGCCGTTTGTTACGACACTGTCTTCCTGAAGGTAGTAAACGGTTTGCGCCCCGCCGGTAATATCCGCCAAATAAATATCATTATCCCTGAAATAGGCAATAATATCGCGGCCTTTCACCTGGTTGTAAAAAGTATCCTGTTCGTGCATGATGATAAAAGCCGCCTGTAAAAAATCGGCGCGCAGGATTTCTTTCTGGTCGGTCAGGAAGTGAATTTCATTGGCTGAAATTTGTTGTTCTTCGTTCCACATGACCGGACGGACAAACATGCGCCCCAACGAATCCAGCGACGAATAGGCAAACGAATCGCAGGCAGCTTGCAGGTTCGAGCGGAACGTACGCACATTATGGTAAGCAAAAATTTTGCGAATGGAACTGTCGGGAACAGGAACAGCAAGCGTAGCCGTATCAACGGTTACCGGTGCAAGCGTACCGGTTAAAGTAGTATCAACAACTGCGAGCGCAAGCGTATCTATTGAAGTAGTATCAACGATTACCGGTGAAAGCGTACCGGTGAAAGTGGTATCAACAGCCGCGAGCGCAAGCGTATCCATTGAAGTAGTATCAACGGTTGCCGGTGCAAGCGTATCTTTTGCTATATACGCCGGATTTAATTCCGTAATAAAATGTAGCGTATCGGCGCGTGTGAACGCCGTATCGGGTTGGTTGTTTTCCAGCGTGTAGTAAGCCATCGAAGGTTGCCGGGTGACAATAGCCGTTTCGGGCGTTTCGGTAAAATGCGCTTCATTGCCGAAAACAATTAACGATTGCGTGGTGTCGTGCATTTGTACATGCCCGTACAGGTCGCCTTTACGGGCTAAGCGGTCATAAAAGATACTGTCTGCCCAAATTTCCTGCTTCTCTGATTGCAGGTAAGCGTTTTCCGAAAAGTGGAAATAATCGCGGGGCTTGTCGTACCAGCCGTAATAGCACGACAGGAAGCCGTCCTTATGCCAAATAGAAGTGGCGCCGGTAAATGTGGCAATGTCTGTTTCCGTATTGTAATTACCCGACTGGCAAAGGATATCATAAGTTTCATTACGTATGGAAACCGAGTCGCTGAACTCAAACAGTTTTTCATTCGAATAATAGTATCCCTGCATACTTTCCAGTAAATTACCTTTATTGTCGATAGTTCCGCCATGGAAGAAATGCCCAATATTTTGCTTGGTGTTAAAATCCAAGTGTTGCGTCCGCAGGGTGGCAGTGCTGTCGGTCAGGCGCACCAGGTTGCCGCGCACTTTTGCCATACTGGCGGCGCCGTCGTAGTGCAGCCGGTCGCCATACAGCGTAGTGCCGTCTTTGACGATGACCACGCGGCTGTACGCTTCAAATTCCGAAGACGAAAAAATATAGGCGCTGTCGCAGGACATCATCGTGCCGTTGTGCATTAACTGTACATGACCGAAAAACCGGTTAATAGTCCTTCCGTTGTAGGACATGCTAAGGATGGAATCGACGTGAATCATCTCTACTATTTTCCGTTGGTCTTCCGGTTGTGCAGAGAGGATACCCGAAAAGCAGCAAAAAACAAGCAGCCCGCAACCGATAGCCCACCTTGTGCAACGGCGCATTGTAGAGGTATCCGTCCGGTTATCCGTTTTTGTTTTGCCCGGTTTGTTCGGGTGATTTATTTTCTCCATCCGTCCCGTTCAAATTTGCACTGGTCGAACACCGGGTCAATGCGGATGAACGCCGCCGCCTGTTTTTGTTTTATCCATTTTTCAAATGCCGCCTGTTGGCGCCGCTGTTTGGCTAATTGCTGGATGATGGAATAATCGTCTTTCAGGTTTGCCGGATGGGAAGGTATCAGCCGCTCCAGGCGGATAATTTTGTATTGCGTATTTCCCATTCTATCCTGCGATTCGTAAGGAATAGAGATGTCGCCTTCTTTCATATTCCGCAGCACGCCAAAGTCTGCCGGATTGAGCTGGTCTTTCTCAAAGTGGGACGACAGGTTTTCTTCATTCACCATTAACCCGCCGCTGGTATTGGTTTTGGAATCTTCCGAAAGCCTTAACGCCGCCCGCTCAAAACTCAGTTCGCCTGTTCGTATAATGGCAGCGATACTGTCTAATTTTTGGAAAGCAGCCGTGCGATCATCGGCAGTGTATTGGGGTTTGAGCAATATATGCCGGCAATTGAACATGTCGTTGCTTTGTTTTTCGATGAGTTGAATAATATGGAAACCAAATTCCGTTTCCACAATGGGGGATACCTGTCCGGGTTTAAGCGCCAGCGCGGCGTCGGCAAATGCAGGAGCTAATTCCTGTTTGTAGCGCAACCCCAATTCGCCGCCCCGCAAGGCGCTGGCAGGGTCTTCCGAATAAAGGATAGCCAGCGTACTGAATTTTTCGCCGTGTACAATACGTTCGCGCAACTCCAGCAAGCGTCTCCGCACGTCAAATTTCGCTTCGCTTGCCGGCGGATTTACGATGATTTGCCGCAGTACGTATTGCGTCGGGATAACAGGCAAGCTGTCTTTCGGTATTTGTCTATAGGTTTTTTCTACTTCGGTAGGCGTTATCGGAGCGTCTTTTACCAAAGTGGCGTGCATGTTCTGTGTGAGGATTTGTTCACGGACGATTTCCCGCAAATCCTTTTTCAGTTGGAACATCGGTTTGTGGAATAGTTCTTCCACCGCTTTTTCACTGCCGGCACGCATAATCATTGAACGCACTTGCCGGTCGATTTGCGCATCCACATCTTCGTCGGTTACTTTCAAGCTATCGAGGCGCGCCTGCACCAGCAATAATTTTTGCAGCAACAAATTTTCGAGTACTTCGCAACGGATGTTTTTGTCGGAGGTTACGCCTTGCAGCCGCCTCATGCTTACTTCCGATTCGACGTCGTACAGCAAAATCATTTCACGCCCTACTACGGCAACGACTTTATCAATTAGCCCGTCCTGTGCGGACGCATTTTGCAACAGGGCGAATAATAAAAAAAACAGGGAAAAAAATTTACACATAAAAAATCAATTATTGATGTATAGTTTCAGCTTATTGTGGTTAAGCGCATCGTTGTAGATAGAGTTTTCAAGGTTTTTCAGCAATTCCTGTTTCCGTTTATTCCGTATAATATTGCTGATATTTTCCCGTTCATAGCTAACAGGCGCCGGTTCGCCAACGTCGGCTGTCCGGTACAGGTAAACAAAATAAGTATAGCCGCCGGCATTTGCTTGTATATAGCCGTTCTTCCATTCGTTTTCGATTTGCCCGGCAGTGAGTGGCAGTTCGTTTGCCAACATTTCGGCATCAACCCATTTTTCACTGAAATTAGTATATTTTTCGGCAACGGTAGAACAAATATGCTCCAAGAGCTCGCGGTCTTCCGGTTCGGACGAACGGTAAATTTTTGCTATCTGCTTTACTTGCGGAATATCTTCCGATATTTTTATAAAAAGAACTTGCGCAACTGGTTTGCCCAGTATAAAATTGGGGGCGGACACGTTGTAAAACGCTTCAATTTCCCGGTCGCTGACAATGGTGTCAAGCCGTTGTTCCATATACATTTTTTCGTAGCGGTAAATTAACAACGACATCCGGTAATCTTCCAGTTCCATAGAAACATTTTTCTGTTCTTTGCTCAGGTATTGTTCTGCCATTTGGGCGACTAACTGTTTCCGCGCCCAATTGGATACGTATGTTTGCAACATTTGCAAGCTGTCTTCGGGCGGCAATCCGCTGGGGAAAATTATATCTACGCCTGATTTAAACAATATTTTCCCGTTTACTTCGGCTAATTTTTCATCCGTTGCATAGTTGGTGAAATAATGGCAGCCGGTAAACAACAAGCAGCAAGCGGCAAACGGCAAGCAGCGGGCAAACGGCAAACGGCAAAGAATGCTTTGCTTTCCTGGAATGCTGTTGTTTTTTATAGTATACATTTACGTTTTCTTGTTACGTATAAAAACGATTTATTGGGACTATCTGCTGTAGTTCGGCGCTTCGCGGGTGATTGTTACGTCGTGGGGATGGCTTTCAATAACGCCGGCAGCCGTAATGCGGATAAATTCCGCCTGCTTCAATGCTGCAATATCCTTTGCGCCGCAATATCCCATGCCGGCGCGCAGCCCGCCAATAAGCTGGTAAAATACTTCCGGTAGCGTCCCCTTATACGGCACTTGCGCCACGATGCCTTCCGGCACCAATTTTTTCACGTCGTCTTCCATGTCTTGAAAATAGCGGTCTTTCGAGCCGTGCTGCATAGCGTCAAGCGAGCCCATGCCGCGGTACGATTTGAATTTTCGCCCGTTCAGGATGATGGTATCGCCCGGCGATTCTTCCACGCCAGCGAACAAAGAACCCGCCATAATAGTATCTGCGCCGGCGGCGAGGGCTTTCACAATGTCGCCGGAATAGCGGATGCCGCCGTCGGCAATCAGCGGAACGCCGCTGCCCTTCAGCGCCTGCGCCACATTGTAAATAGCCGACAGTTGCGGAACGCCGACGCCCGCCACCACGCGGGTGGTACAAATAGATCCCGGACCGATACCGACTTTCACGGCGTCGGCGCCGGCAGCAACCAAAGTTTTGGCGGCTTCGCCGGTAGCAATATTTCCCACAATCACCTGCAAGCCGGGAAATTCCTTCTTCACTTTTTCCAGCATACGGATCACATGTACGGAATGCCCGTGCGCCGTGTCAATCACCACTGCATCCACATCTACGCCAACCAGCGCCGCGACTTGCGCAAGGGTATGGGCGCTTACGCCTACGCCGGCGGCCACGCGCAAACGTCCTTTCCGGTCTTTGCTGGCGGTGGGGTTGTCCTTGATTTTGGCAATATCCTTGAATGTAAGCAATCCGATAAGTTTTCCGTTATTATCCACCACCGGTAATTTTTCTATTTTATATTTCCGCAACAGTTCGGTTGCTTCCTGTAGATCGCTTCCATGCGTTGTTACCACAAGGTTTTTGGAGGTCATCACTTCGTTAATCGGCGTTTTCATGTTTTCCAGAAACCGCAAATCGCGATTGGTTACAATACCGGTAAGGAAGTTATTTTCGTCCACCACCGGAATACCGCCGATGCGGTGTTCCTCCATCAATGCCAGCACATCGCCGACAGTGGCGTCTTTGTGGATGGTTACCGGGTCGTATATCATGCCGTTTTCGGCGCGTTTCACTTTGCGCACCTGTTCCACTTGCTGCTCAATGCTCATATTTTTATGAATAACGCCAATGCCTCCTTCACGGGCAATGGCAATAGCGAGCGAGGCTTCGGTAACGGTATCCATTGCCGCCGACACGATGGGCGCATTCAGTGAAATGCCGCGTGTGAATACCGTATTTACCTTTACTTCGCGCGGCAATACCGCCGATTGCGCAGGCACCAGCAATACATCGTCGAAAGTCAGTCCCTCAGCGGGAATACGTTCAAATAAAGAAGCCATGTGGTTTTATATATAAAAAATAATTGCCAAAGGTACAAATTTTTTAAGACTTTGAAAACGCCTGTATTTCGTAGCTGAAGTGGGTGAAAGGGGTAAAAGTAGGTGAAGATGGATGAAAAGAGTGAAGGCAGGTGCAAGCAGCGTTTTCACCTACTTTTGATCCAGTGCGCCATAGGTTTCAAAATCGCCGGCAAATGTTTCCTCTTTGCGGACGCCAATGTCTGTAGTGTATGAAACGCCATTGGCAATAAATGTTTGTTGCCGCCGGAGCGTGTCGAACAATCCGTTTTCGCGGTTGCATGGAATAGCAAAATACGACTCCGCCGGTTCTGCCACATAACGTTTGGACGCAATAATACACAAGGCTTCCAAGAGAATGCCGAAATGCAGCCGGCGTACGAACGACCGTTCCGGGTCGTTGTAATAACCGCCCGACTCAATGAGTACTGTGGCGCTGTTTTGCGCTTGCGACCATTCGCCGAAAGCGCGCGGTTCGTAGGCGTCGCTCCATTTAGCCACGCCGCCCGGAATAACAGGCTGTAGTTGCCTGTTGAGCGCCACAATCAGTTGCATGGCTCGGCGGCGGTTATCTGTAATACTTTCCCGCAGACCGGATGGCGGCGCAAGAAAAGCTATCGTAGCAGGAATGTGCGATACGCCTGCCGAGTAATAACTTTCCTGATCATGCAGGTTGAACGAAAAGCAAGGTTGGAACGACAGGATTTGGTCATGCAAAATCCTGCCTTCGGGCGTAGTCAGCCGCAACGCATCGCGGTTAATGTCGATGCCCCATGCGTTTTCGCGCCGGAAATGCTCCGCACCGTCGGGATTCAGCATAGGAATAAACAACAGGTCGAGTTGCGACAGTATAGAACGGCGCACTTCGCCATATTCGCCCGGTGCGGCAAGGAAATTAAACACATCGAAAAGCGCGCGGGTCGCCGTGCTTTCATCGCCGTGCATTTGCGACCAGAGCAACACCCGCGTAGCGCCTGTCCCTGCACGGATACCGTAAATAGCGCGGCTTTCCACCGATTGCCCCACCGGCGTCACAGTGAATAGCGCCGGTAATTTTTCCACTAACGACGCTACCTGTTCATGCCGTATACGGCGCGTATCCATACCCTCCGTACGGTAGCGTTCATATATTTCCAAAAAAGTCTTCATCCGGCAAGTTTTGTACAAATATAAGAAAAAAACCGGCAAAACTTTCCCGGTGCATGAAACGGGTGCGTTTTCAGGAATGACAGGAATTTTAAGATGTGTGTGGAAATTTGTATATTTGCAAGGATTTAATGTGAAGTTAAAAATTATAGAAATATGCAAAAAAGAACATTTGCCCGAACCGGAAATGAAAGAACAGAATGGTGGTTTTGTGATTACCCTTTTTAAAAGTATTACAGAAAACGTAATAATAAAGAATGGGATTACTCATGGGGCTGCAAATGGGGTTGCAAATGTGCCTAAAAACAAGACAGATGTAGTGTCTGTTGGAGATGTTGATGGGGTTGCAAATGGGGTTGCTTATAAGGCTGCATACGAAACTCAAAAATATATAAATGGCGGCACGATTGAAAAGGAAGCAATGCAGGTCAAGAAGAAATTAACAACCTTGCTTTTTGTAGTGGCGGCTAATGAGGGTGGAAAAAGAGCCGATTATATAAAAATGACAGGATTTTCAAGAAACAGCGTGGACAGGTATATAAAGTTACTAATTGAAAATAAGCTAATAGAATTTATAGGGAGTGCAACTCAAACAGGCGGTTACTTTTTAACAGCGTTAGCGAAAAAATTATTAAAATAAAAAGAAAATTAGCAGCAGGCAAGCCGAAGCCGCCCGGAACGGCTAAATAACCATTGTTTCCCGGCGTGGGAAACGGGCGTGTTTTCAGGAATAACGGATGTAAATATGTAAGTGTAAAAAAGAGAATGGAATTTTAAAAATAAAAAAGAATAGGATATGGATAAACGACATATTATGCAATATAAAACATCGTTTGATGAAATTGCACATTTTATCAATAATGATGAGGGTAATGAGCAGGTAGAAATATGGTTTGCCCGCGAACTTCAGGGCTTGCTGGGATATGCCCGGTGGGAGAATTTTTTAGTAGCTGTTCAACGCGCTGTTGATTCGTGTAAATCGCAGAATATTAACGTTGATGACCATTTTCGTGAGGTCACGAAAATGGTCGCCTTAGGTAGTGGAAGTAAGCGTGAAGTGAACGACTACATGCTTACCCGTTATGCCTGTTACCTGATAGCGCAGAATGGCGACCCGAAGAAAGAAGAAATTGCTTTTGCCCAAAGTTACTTTGCCATTCAGACACGTAAAGTGGAATTGATAGAGGAACGTATCAAATTACTGTCGCGTTTAGAAACAAGGGAAAAACTGAGAACAGCCGAAAAACAACTTTCGAAAAATATCTATGAGCGGGGCGTAGATGAAAAAGGTTTTGGACGTATCCGTTCCAAAGGCGATACCGCTTTATTTGGCGGACATACTACAGAAGATATGAAAAACAGGTTAGGGATAAAATCTAACCGGCCGTTAGCTGATTTTCTGCCTGCGTTGACTGTTGCTGCAAAAAATTTAGCCACCGAAATGACCAATCATAACGTGGAAGAGAAAGATTTAAAAGGTGAAAATCCCATCACTACCGAACATGTGCAAAATAACCAAACCATTCGTGAAATGCTTGGTAAGCGCGGCATAAAACCTGAAGAGCTTCCCGCTGCCGAAGATATAAAGAAATTGGAACGGCGTATATCCAGTGATGAAAAAATGATAGAAAAAAAAGTGAAGAAATTACCGCCAAAATAAGAATGAGATTTAAATATTACCCCAATAAGATGTTATTTTTACGGAACCTTAACCAACTTTCCCGGTGCATGAAACGGGTGCGTTTTCAAGAATGACAGGAGTTTTAAGATGTGTGTGGAAATTTGTATATTTGCAAGGATAATTGAAGTTAAATATTTATAAAAGAATGAAAATACACCTCATAAACGCCCCATGGAAAGAGGCTTTTTGCCGTACGCAACGATGGCCGGTGGTGAATAGAACAGAGACATTGCGTTATCCCGATAGGCTGGCTTATGATACGGCTATTTTAGAGCAGGAAGGCTATGATGTAAAGTTTGTGGATTACATTGCCAATAAACGCGGACACGAAGGACTGTATGAAGACACCAAAGCCTACCAACCCGATTTAATGGTGATGGAACTTACCACACCGTCTTATTTTAATGACTTTGAGGTAGCGCGCCGTTGCAAAGAATTGGGCGCTAAAAAAGTGATTTTTGTAGGACCGCACTGTACGGTTTTTCCCGAGCAAACGTTGCGCGACAGCAAAGGCGCTGTGGACTTTGTAGCCATTGGCGAACATGATTATACCGTTCGTGATTTGGTGCGGGCGCTGGATAAGCACACCGATATTTCGAATGTAGAAGGCATAGCGTACTATAAAAATGGCCAGTTCGTGAAAACGGCGCCACGCGCGCTTATTGAGAATTTGGATGAATTGCCGTTCATGGCTTGGCATCACTTGGATGTGCGCCAATATCATAAT
>JAITKG010000135.1 GCA_031278495.1 Prevotellaceae bacterium
TCCAAGCTGAATGGAACGGCGCAGGCGCTCAGTTAATGTGTGTGAGGGACGCAGGGAATTAAACGTAAATATGAACCAGTTAAAATTGAAGTGATGGGGTTAGAAAAAAGGAACCAGGAACTATGCGTCTATGCAACCCTGAAGGTGTTGACGCGCAGCCTTTGGGGAGTTAAGAACTAAGAACTAAGAGTTAAGAGTTGGGCTGGCGCCGGCTGGGGAGTTAAGAACTAAGAACTAAGAGTTAAGAGTTGACTGTTGCGGCAGCCTCCTAATCACTTAATGACTTAATCACTTAATCACTGTTTTCAACTTTCAACTAAAAGCTTGGGTGCAAAAAAGAACTGCCGGTGCAGCAATGCGCCGGCGGTTTTTTTTGAAATCTTTGAACTTCTTTTCGGATTTATTCATCTTGATTTATCTTCGGAAATTGCCTACCTTTGTGCGCTGAATGACGAAAATTTTAATATAAATAATAACGATTATGAAAAAAACAGTAATAGCCATTAGCAGTGCATTGATTATGGCGGCAGCCGCGTGTACGTCTTCGCCCGCCGGGTATGTCGTCAAAGGAACCATTACAGGAATAGATCACGGGAAAGTTATCCTTACCAACGAGTCGCAGCTGTATCCCATTTCCGACACGGCGGAATTGGAAAACGGGAAATTTACCTTTACGGGAACGATTGCTTCGCCGGAAGCCTTTTTATTGTACGTGGACAGCGAAGAAAACGGCACGCTGAATTTCTTTCTGGTAAACGGCGTCATTACTGTCGAAGGCGACATTGCCGCGCTTTCTGATGCAACCGTTACCGGTCCGCAGGTTGTCATGGATGCATACAAACTGTCGAAACAAGACGATTCGCTCCTCACAGCGATGCGACCGTCCTATCCGCCGGACTTTTTCGATGTGCTGGAAGACCCCCATGCGCCCGCCGGACTGAAAGCCGAACGGCAAGCCGAATACGACAAAGCCATCGCGCAAATCCTTGCCGCCGGCGTGGAAGCGCGGAAATTGTATGAAGCGTATGCACGGGAAAATCCTTATTCGCCGCTGACCGTATGGTTTATAGCCAATTCTATTACCAAATACCCGTTTGACGAACTCGCCGCCATAGCCGACTCCCTGAAACAACAGCCGGCGTTGCAGGGTAACCGCTACGTGGATCGGATAGTGGAATACGTAGCCAACGCACAAGGTATTGAACCCGGAAAAATTGTACCGGATTTCACGCAAACCGCGCCGGACGGCACGCCATTGTCGTTTTCGTCCGTTTACAAAAAAAATAAATTGACGATGATTGATTTCTGGGCGTCATGGTGCGGTCCGTGCCGACGCTTCAATCCTGCATTGGTCAAGATTTACAACCAATATCATCCAAAAGGTTTTGAAATTGTCGCCGTGTCATGCGACAAGGAAAAAGACGAATGGTTGAAAGCCATCGCCAGCGACAAATTAACCTGGTTCCACGTGTCCGACTTGAAAGGATGGAATAATGCCGTAGCCAAACAATTCAACATCCTGTCGATTCCGCAAAATGTATTTGTAAATGCCAACGGCGTCATTGTTGGCAAAAAAATAGGCGAAGATGCGCTGGAAAATTTTATTAAGGAACAACTGAACTAAACCTGCCGCATGACCTCCGAAGAACTATTCAAAAATTTAGTAGCCCACGCCAAAGAATATGGATTTATTTTCCCGTCAAGCGAAATTTACGACGGGCTGGGCGCCGTATACGACTACGGGCAAATGGGCGTAGAACTGAAAAACAATATCAAAAATTATTGGTGGAGCGCAATGGTGCGCCTGCACGACAACATCGTCGGCATCGACAGCGCCATTTTCATGCACCCGCGTATCTGGGAAGCGTCGGGGCATGTAAGCGCATTCAACGACCCGCTGATTGATAACCGGGATAGCAAAAAACGCTACCGCGCCGACGTGCTGCTCGAAGAACATATTGCCAAAATCGAAGATAAAATCACGAAAGAAGTAGAAAAAGGACGCAAAAAATTTGGCGAAGCATTCGACGAAACGCAATTCCGCGCCACCAATCCCAATGTACTGCGTAATGCCGCCAAAGCGGCGGAAATACAGGCAAAGATGAACGCCGCACTCAATGCCAACGACCTCGATGCGTTGAAGCAATTGATTATTGACTGCGAAATTGCATGTCCCGTGTCGGGCAGCCGCAACTGGACGGACGTACGCCAATTTAACCTGATGTTCAGTACGCAACTGGGCAGCGTGAGCGGCGAAGCCGGCGTGATTTACCTGCGTCCCGAAACGGCGCAGGGCATTTTTGTGAACTTCCTGAACGTGCAAAAAACCGGGCGCATGAAAATCCCGTTCGGCATTGCGCAAATCGGGAAAGCCTTCCGCAATGAAATAGTGGCGCGGCAATTCATCTTCCGTATGCGGGAATTTGAGCAAATGGAAATGCAGTTTTTTGTGCGACCGGGCGAAGAAATAAAATGGTATGAATACTGGAAAAACGAGCGTTTGCGCTGGCACCAGTCGCTCGGACTGGGCAATGAAAAATACCGGTTCCACAACCACGAAAAACTGGCGCATTACGCCAATGCCGCCGCCGACATTGAATTTGATTTCCCGTTCGGCTTCAAGGAACTTGAAGGTATCCACTCCCGCACCGGTTTCGATTTGGGACGCCATCAGGAATTTTCGGGACGGAAACAACAATATTTCGACCCCGAAACCAACGAAACCTACGTGCCTTATGTGATAGAAACTTCTATCGGGTTAGACCGTACGTTTCTGGCGGTGCTTTCGGCAGCCTACTGCGAAGAACAGTTAGGGAACGGCGAAGAACGGGTTGTGCTGCGTATTCCGCCGGTGCTGGCGCCGGTGAAACTGGCAGTATTGCCGTTAGTGAAGAAAGACGGGTTGCCCGAAAAAGCGCAGGAAATCCTGCAAACCCTGCGCCTTGAATTCAATTGCCGGTACGACGAAAAAGACAGCATCGGCAAGCGTTACCGCCGGCAGGATGCTATCGGCACGCCATTTTGCATCACCATTGACCACCAAACGCTGGAGGATGACCGGGTGACCGTCCGCTACCGCGACACAATGCAACAAGACCGCTTGCCTGTAGCCGGGCTGCACGCCCTTATCGACGGGCAGGTGAGCCTGCGGAAATGGCTGCCGGCAGCGGACAGTAAACAGGACGCCGTAAAATCCGTAATTATATAAAGACTATGGACGAACGAAAAGAATTGGCAACAGGTACAAAAGTACAACATGACCGCTATGGGACAGGCTATATTTTAACGGCTTCTTTAACCCATTACGAAGTTATTTTTGAACGCGGCGGAAAAATAACATTGCTGAAATCAACCGCTATGGGTGAAATGGAAGTGGTCGAAGAAGCGGAAACGGCACAGGACAACGTGCCGAAACTGACGCTGGAAGAAGTCGAAAATGCGCTGACGTTAATTTTAGACCGCTATAACGGGCTGGAAGAAGAGGTCGAATTAGGCGACCGCTGGCAGGGCGGCACGTTAATCCTGAAACCCGGCAACGATTCGCTGCCAAAAGAAATTCCTGTCGAAGTTTTCTTCCACAAAATAGTAATGCTTCGCGACCGCCTGCGGATACTGGAACAAAATATCAACAGCCACAAAGGACTGTCTGACGAAGATAAAATAGGCTTGCAACAATACATTTCGCGCATCTACGGTAGCCTGACAACTTTCAATATCCTGTTCAAAGACAAGAAAGCGCACTTCGTCGGCGCCGGCAGCAGCTAATGTGAAGATGTGATGATGTGGCTGGCGCGGCGGAAGAGTTAAGAACTAAGAGTTAAGAACTAAGAGTTGGGCTAGCGCGGCGGAAACTTTCAACTTTCAACTGAAAGCTGGGTGCAAAAAGAACTGCCGGTATGGAAACATGCCGGCGGTTCTTTTTGCACCCAACTTTACCGCCCCGTCATTCCGAGCGGAGCGAAGCGGAGTCGAGGAATCTGCTGTGACATGCGCTACGCGCGATAAAAGCCCTGCGGGCGATAAAAGCGCTTCGCGCGGTGAACGGCGAACGGCTAACGGTTAGTGCTGGTGCGTAAGCCAACTCTTAGTTCTTAACTCACCTTGCGCTGCGCGCGATAAATCTGCTGCGACGATCCACTGTCCAACCCAAACTGTCTGCGTGCTGGAGCAGATTCCTCCGCTACGCGGCTCGTGCCTCGCCGCTCCGGTCGGAATGACGAGCTAATGTGCTAATGTGACTAATTTTTTAATGTGTCTAATTAGCTGCCGCGCCAGCTACATCTCCACATCTTCAAATTTTCACATCATCACATCAGCCGGCGCAGCCCAACTCTTAACTCTTAGTTCTTAACTCACCAGCCGCCAGCCTCAATCTGTAAATCTGTCAATCTGTAAATTCTCTTTCCCCCTTCGGGGGTTAGGGGGCTTTTCATCTCGTCGGCGGACTTGCAGAAGCTTCTGCAAGTCTGTTTTTGGTTGCGGACAGGGTTGCGCTAACGGTGGGAAATGTCGCTTTTTTTGTTAATTCTTTTTTGTGAAACAGGCACATCACGCAACCATGAAAAATAAATGTGCCAGGAAAGGAAACCAGGGGAAAGCAACGCACCCCTGTTCGCTGTCCGGTAGCTTGGCGTCTTTTGTCCTTCTTTTTGTGTCAACCTGTATCAGGGCAAGACGCTGCACCTTCTTTTATTCAAACGTTAACCTGACCCGTTGCGAAGATTTGACGCTGATTTCCGCGCCGCCGCCGTTAAGCGTACCTTCTATATTCTTCGATTCAAAGGCGCCCTGGAAATTTTTTATTGCCTCCGTTTCGATTCTGTTACCTTGAATTTTCAGGGTATATCCTTTGCCGCCGGGCAACGCCAGCGAGATGTTTCCGGTGTTGGACAGGCGTACGTACTCAGCCACCGACGTTATTTGTACATTCATACTGCCGCCGGAGGTGTGGGCTTCCAGGTTGCCGGCAATATCGGCAAGTTTCATGCTGCCGCCGGAAGTGCCGGTAGCAAGCGTGCCGTTCACATGGTCGGCATGCACGCTGCCGCCGGAAGTTTTTGCTTTCACTGTGCCGGTTAAATCGGACAGGTGAATGCTGCCGCCGCTGGTTGCCGCATCAATGTTGCCGCCAAGTCCGCTTAACCGCAGGCTGCCGCCGGCTGTTTTCAGGTTCAGTTGCCCTTCGCTGTTTTCCGCATGGATACTGCCGCCGGAGGTAGCCAGTTCTATTTCCCCTTTGCTACCGGAAAGGTGAATGCTGCCGCCCGACGTGCGTCCGGTAACCGTGCCGCTCACATCTACGATGTGCAGGCTGCCCCCGCTGGTGTTTAACTCTTCCTTGCCGGTTAAGTTCCGGATATGGATGCTGCCGCCGCTGGTGGACAGTTTGGAGGCTGCTTTCTGCGGCACACTGAGATGGAACGAAATACTCAAACCATTGTTGAAAGGCAATCTTTTACCGCTGGCGCGCCCGGCTTCGACGTGCAGCTCGCCCGCAACGGATTTTACGCTCAACAGGTAGTACGCGTCAAGGATTTTTTTAATTTCTTCTTTCGACAATTTTTTCCAGCCGGACGACGGGCGAATCCATACTTCAACCACTGCTTCGCCGGTGGCGTCGCCATTGACGCGGATGCTGCCGCCAAATGTCAGGACGGTTACTTTTTCGATATCCTTTGCCGGGAATTTATACACGGCAAACGGTTCGTTTTGCTCTTTTTCGTCATTGTCCGCAAAGAGCGGGGCGGTAGCGGCAAAGCTCATGAGCAACGCCGCAAGGAACATCATTTTTTTCATCATAAAATTATTTTTTTATTGGTTTATTTTATTTTCTTTAATCCAGCTGCGCCGCTGGTTTCTACGTCAAACGTGGACGGGTTGCCTTTATAACGTACTACTGACGCGCCCGACAAATGTACGCGTAAAGATTCCGTTACATGTAAATCCACGCTGCTGGCGCCCGACGATTCTACCGAAGCGTTTTTAAGCGTAAAATCTTTCGCATGGATACTCGTTATGCCCGATATATCGAACGATGCGTCGTCAGCCGCGCCGGTCAAATCCAGCCGGCTGGCGCCGCTCATATCGACCGTAAGTTTGTTCGCCGTCAGGTTGCCCTGTATCTTTGTCGCGCCCGATATATCGAAGACGACAGTATTTTCCACCGTAGCGTGGAGCGTAGCCTTGCAAGCGCCGCTGACGTCAAGCGACAATTGCCCGGTTATTACCGTGAGTTGCAGCGACGATGCGCCGCTGAGGTCGCCGCTGAATTTTGCCGGCGTGAACACCTCTTCGCCTGCCAGCCTGCATGCGCCGGAAAGCCGCGCCATATCCAATTCTTTGACGGTAACAGCGGCTTTCAGCATCTTTACATTCCGCACATTCCGCCGCACATTCCGATCGATATACAGTTTTAACACGCCGCCACTGACTTCGCTGCGTACGTAAGGCATCACGTCTTCGTCGGCGGTAATCGCCAGCGACTCCGCAGCTCCCTTAGTTACGGTGATATCAAAGACGCCGGAAGCAGAGATACCGGTGAAACCGGAAACTTTCCGCGTTTCCGTCAACTGTCCGGCGGCGGCGAATGCCATGCCCGACAGGATAAGCAGTAAGGTAATTTTTTTCATTATTGTATTTTTTTATAGTTAATTTTTAATTTCTGATTGGCTTGCGCAGCCTCATTGTTCCTTTCTGATTAGCCGGCGCGCCGGCTTAAATCTGTAAATTGTTTTCGGCGTCAGCGCGCTCGGATAGCAGTTGGATGATAGTTTGCAGGCTCTCGAGAGTATGCTGGTAGTAATTGGCTAAAACGGCTGTTGCCGCTTCGCCGGACAATTCATCGGGCAGTTCCTGCTCAATGTCATTGCCGGTAGCCAGCAGGTTGTCTACTTCTATCATCACCTCTTGCGGGTCTATATTGTCAAGGGTTGCGGCTATTGCCCGGATTTGCGCGGCGACGTCGTTCATTTTGCTGAGGTAACAACTTTTCATATCCGCCGCATTTTCGCAAAGGGTAACCGTATCCTGCGGCGTAGCGGGCGTATGGTCATACAAAAAAATGGTTACGGCGAATGCCGCGATAATGCAAGCCGCCGCCATTTGCGAAATAGAAAATATTTTAGCGCGGCGGCGCGCCTGTGTCCATTTGGCTTGCATCCGTTCATAATGACCGCCGGCAGGCGTTTCGTCGAAAGCGGGTAAATTATTTTTGATAAACCGTTCCAGTGGCATCTGGTCTTCCGGAACAGGGGCAGGCGGATTTGTGGGTTCTTTCTTTTTCATAACTGTACAATATTATATTGTAAATTTATTTGCTGTTCAGTAATTGCAACAATTTTTGCCGTCCCCGGGCAAATTGAGAACGCACGGTCGATTCTTTTATTTTCAATGCTCCGGCAATGTCTTGGAAAGAGCATCCCTCAAACAGGCGCATCGAAAGAATTATACGGTAGCCGGCGGGCAAAGCCATTAGTTTTTGCTTAATGGCTTCGACGCTCCATGCGGCGGGGTCTTCTTCTGCCGGCGTTTCGTCTATGACGGCAAGGTTTTCTACCGGTTCAAAATAAATTTTCTTTTTCCGCACCCTGTCAATAGCCGTGCGGATAGCGATGCTTTGGCTCCACGCATAAAAGGCTTTTTCGCCGGTGATTTTATGCACATGCGCAAAAATTTTCAGGAACGCATCGTGCATGGCTTCTTCCGCATCCGGCGGGCTGCCGATAATGCGCAGGCAAGTGTTGTAGATACGCCGGTAATGCGCATTATATAACTGCGTTTGTAGCGTGGCGGTTTGCTGGCGATGGGTTGTGAAAATAGTTAACATGTATTCGTCCGTTCATTTATTATAACGAGACAAAGTTCATTTTGCTGCATCTGCATGGCAGGATGAAGCCGCTATTTTTAAATTTCCCCCCTCTTCCGTTTCCAGCGTTTGTGCGTCCAGAGCCAGTATGCGGGTTCGCGGAGGATCGTTTGCTCCATCAGTTCCGCGCAGCGGCGGGTAATTTCGAGGCTGGAAAGTTGGGCGGCGTGCCCGCAGACAGGCGTAAAGAGCAGCCGGTATCGCCCGCGCCCGGCGCGCAACAGTTCGGCATACAATACCGGTAAATCCAACGACTGCGCTAATCTCCCCGCTCCGCCGGAAAACGCTGTTTCCTGATTCAGGAAACGCACCCAACATTTGGATTGCGGCGACGGCGACTGGTCGGCTATGAATATATAATTCCACACTTCCGTTTTATGCCGGAGCATATAACGCGCCATATCCTGCATCGGGATTATACAATCGCGCTGGTAATGCGTGCGCAGGTGCGCCATAAGTTTATCAACCGCCCGGACGCTTTGGGGTTTATAAGCTACCTTTATCGGGAAACTTAACGACATTCCTGAAAGGTATTCCCAATTCCCATAATGCGCCGTAACAATTACCGCGCTCCTGCCCTGTTGCCTGTAGCGTTCGAGTATTTCCGGATTTTCGATAGAAACCGCCTTGCCCATTTTTGCGCGTGAAAAACACAATGAGCGGGCTGTTTCAATATACAAATCTATAAAATACCGGTAAAACTGTTTGGCTGTTTTTTTTATTTCGCCATAATTTTTCTCGGGAAACGAGCGTGCCAAATTTGTATAAACTACACTTTTCCGGTAACCGGAAATATAATATACCAAAAAGTATAACACATCGGAAAAAGCAAATAATACACGTCCCGGCAAACAGGCAACCGGGTACAAAACCATTAAAAATAACCAATAGTAAAATGTTGACATATTTCTTTATTGGCACAAAGATACATATTTTCTTTTGTAGATTTTCAAAAAAACAGTATCTTTGCAACCGCAAAATTTGATTTTGAAATATTGACCTATGGTGTAATGGTAGCACAACAGATTTTGGTTCTGTTTGTATAGGTTCGAATCCTGTTAGGTCAACTGCAAGTGAAACCAATAAAAACAATGCCCCCCAGCGATGAGGGGCGTTTTTATTTAGGGAAGGCGTTTTGTCTAATTTTTTTGTATATTTGCTAAATTATTCATTTTTACTAAAAATTTTATGAACTACATTAAAATTATTAAGGACGCCATGCTGTTGCTGCTATTTGCAATGGTATCATTGGGTGCGATAGCCCAACAAAAACCGCCGCTGGAAGTGTACCAACTGCCGAACGGCTTGACTGTAATTTTGCAGGAAGACCATCGCCGCCCCGAAATACAGGGCTTTGTCAGTACCCGCGCCGGCAGCGTGAACGAACCGGTGGACGCTACGGGACTGGCGCATTACCTCGAACATGTATTGTTCAAAGGTACGACCCAGCTGGGAACTGTTGAATGGGAAAAAGAAAAACCGCATTATGACAAAATTATTGAACTCTATGACCAGTTAGGCAAAACAAAAGATAAAAAACAACGCGACGCCATTCAGTTGCAAATTAACGAAGAATCCATAAAAGCCGCCGAATACGCCGTGCCCAATGAGTTCTCACGGTTGATAGCCCAAATCGGCGGCACCAACCTGAATGCTTTTACAAGCTACGACAATACCGCCTATCACAGTACATTTCCTTCCAGCCAACTGGAACGGTGGCTGACGGTATATAGTCATATCTTTGAACAGCCGGTATTCCGCGCTTTTCAGGCGGAACTGGAGATTGTATATGAAGAGTTCAACATGTATGCCGACAGGCCGTCCGAACGCATCAACGAAGAACTGCTGAAAAATATTTTCAAGAAAACGCCTTATGGGCGCAGTGTCATTGGCTTGCCGGAGCACCTGAAAAACCCGTCGCTGACAAAACTGCAAGAATTTTTTAAGGCATTCTACGTTCCAAACAATATGGGGCTTATTCTTGTGGGCGATTTCGACAGCGCGACCGCCAAGCAGTACATTGAACAAACTTTCGGCAAATGGCAATCGAAACCGTTGCCAACGGCGGCTATGGAACAGGAAGAACCTTTTAAGGGACGTGAATTTCTGGAACTGAAAATGGGACCAATGGAAGAAATTCTGCTGGCATTCCGCACCGCGCCTTTGCGCCACGAAGATAATATTGCGCTGAAACTTTGCGCTACCTTGTTGAGCAACGGGCAATCGGGCTTGTTAGACCAGTTGCAGCTCGACAATAAAGTGCTGCAAGCCTATGGCATGAATGAAGGACTGAAAAACGGCGGGGCTTTTATATTTGAAATCGTCCCCAATGCACAGGAATTTTACGAAGGTCCCTCGCTGGATAACATCTCTACAGCCGAAGAATACAAAGCGGTGGTGCGCGAATTAGACCGCGCCCGTATCAAAGCCATGAAAGGTTCCGAAGACATGGTGCTGGAGGAATTTGAAGCCCTCAAAAAAGGCGAGTTCGGCGACTGGCAATTGGAATCGGCAAAACAGGCGTTGATAACCGATTTTGAAATGCAGCAGGAATCGGTGCAGGCGCAAGCGTTCATCCTGAACAATTATTTTGCCAATGAAGTAGACCTTTCGTACTACACCAACTATGTGGAAAATGTGAAGAAAATAACGAAAGAAGACGTCCTCCGGGTGGCAAACAAATATTTGGGAAAAGATTATTTAGCCATACACGTAAAACCCGGCAGCATCAAGAAAAACAATATCGACAAACCGGAATATAAACCGCTGACTTTTCCGCAAGCCGATGCGCAATCAGCGTTTGCAAAGCAGTTCGCCGCCATTCCCGCGCCCGAACAGCCTTACAAATTCATTGACTTTAATACCGACCTGCAAAAAGTGGCGATGACCAACGGTAATACCTTGTACCATTCAAAAAATCCGGTGAACGATATTTTCTCGTTAACTATCCGCTACGAAGTGGGGCAATCGACTATCAAGGAACTGGATTATGCGTCGCTGCTTAACTACGCCGGCGGCGCCGCCCGCGACGCCAAAGGATTAAAAGGACAATTCGCCCGCCTGAATTGCGACTACAGCATCAACGCCAACAAGAATTATGTCTATGTATCATTGCGCGGTCCCGAACAGAACTTGCGACAGGCGCTTACTTACCTCAACCTGTTTATTAACGAAACGAACCTCCCGAAGAACCAGCTTTCGCGTTTGGCGGAAAGCCAGCGGTATGCCCGGAAACGGCAAAAAGAAGAACCCAACAGCATTGCCGGCGCATTGAACCAGTATGTGCTCTACGGCAACAAATCAGACTATCTCGACCGCCTGTCGATAAAAGATTTGATGCGTATCAAAGCCGACGAATTAGTAACCGCGTTCAAGATGGCGACCGAATATTCCGCTACCATTTTCTATACGGGCGCCAAACCTGCCAGTGAAATCAAATCAACATTGGAACAAACCGTCAAATTCGCCGCCAGCCCGAAACCCGGCAAAGGTTATCAGGAACGCGAAAAACAGGCAGTACCGGAAAATACGGTGTACATGGTGAACGAATCGGCGTTGCAATCCCAAATAATTTTCTTTGCAAACGGCAAGCCTTTTGTTCCCGCCGAGTTTCCGAAAATGGAAGCCTACAACGCTTACCTCAGCGGCGGCTTCACCGGCTTGATGATGCAGGAAATCCGCGAATACCGCTCGCTGGCTTATGGCGCAAGCGGCCGCTATTCCGTACCCGGCCTGCCGGCAAAACCCGGATGGTTCAGCGGCTCCATTCAAACGCAGGATGACAAAACCAATGCGGCGATTGATGTCTTCATGGGCTTAATCAACGACATGCCGCAAAAACCGGAACGGATGGACGTGCTGCGGAACAGCTTAATCCTGTCCGGCGCTACCGAACAGCCCGATTTCCGCGATATTGGGGAATACTACGATGCACTGCAACGCTTGGGGTACTCCGACGACCCGCTGAAAATATTCTTGCCGGCTTACAAGGCTTTGACATTTGACGACATCGTGCATTTCAACAACGAATACGTGAAAAACCAACCGAAAGCGATTATGATTGTTGGTCCGAAAAAACGCATTGACGCCAAAGTTTTATCAAAATATGGCGTCATCAAGGAACTAAAATTGAACGACATTTTCAGTAAAGACGACGAATAGGGGAGCGGAACGGTTTTCCGCCCCAAATAATTTTATAGCTATTGCCGGTAATACTTGGTTATTGCCGGCAATAATTTTTCAGGCGGCTGTTTTCAGGTTGTAAGCGGAAGCTTTCAGGTAGGTTTTCTTACCAAAACACGTAAAATTTAAATTACCCCCGTAAACACTCCCAAACAGGTTTGTTGGCATTATTTTTGTATATGGATTGGACGTGAAACAGTATAGCGTCGCTTTTTTTAATTACCTTTGTGATAATATAACCTGCTTCAGGGATATAACATAACAATAAAAGTTGTACAAAAAATAATTTAAACAAATGAAACTACTTAACGTAATAAGTACTGTGGCTATAGCCAGTGTATTGCTGGTAGCCTGTAAAAGTACCGGACAGAAAGCCTTGTCAAAAGGCGATTACTACACCGCCTGCCTGCAGGCGATTAACAAACTGCGTTCCTCGCCGGATAATACAAAAGCCGCCGACGCTTTGGCACAGGCTTATCCGTTGGCGGTTGATTATACGCAACGGGAAGTAGACCGTTTACTGGCTTCCCCGTCGAACAATAACCGCTTCCGGATAATTTTAGACCTGTACCTTAATATGAACAATATCGCCGTCCAGCTGTCGCGATGCCCGGCAGCCTTGCAGGTTATTCCCCATGCCGATTACTATAATTCGCAGTTGGAATCGGCGCGTAACATGGCGGCAGAAGAAAGCTACCAGATTGCCGAAAATCATCTCCGACTGGGTACGCGCCAGGCGGCAAGAGAGGCTTACTTGCAATACCAGCAGGTAAACAGCATTATTCCCGGCTATAAGGACGTTGCCGACAAATTGCAGGAAGCAAAATGGCAAGCTACGTTAAAAGTAGTACTGGAGCAGATACCGGTAGAAGGGCAATATAAAATAAGCGCCGATTTTTTCCAGACCAAAGTATTCGAATATTTTTCTACCAGTATCCGGAATGAATTTATACGGGTTTTTTCGCCGTCAGAAGCCGAAAATAGTCAGGTGCAGCCCGACCAGCTCATCCGTTTGCGCTTTTTGGATTTTACGGTGGGGCAACTGCGTGAAAGCAAACACACGCGTGAAGTAACACGCGACAGCGTAGCTACGGGAACCTATAAAGACGCGAAAGGCGAAGAATATACGGTTTATGGAACGGTTAAGGCGGCGTTAACCACCCATTCCGTCGAATTATCGTCCGGCGGAATATTGGAAGCCTCCATTATCAATTATGCGTCGAATACCGTGTTATCGCAACAACGCTTTCCCGGTACCTACGTATGGAGCGACTCATGGGCTTCGTTCAACGGCGATGAACGGGCGTTGAGCAGCCGGGAGTTGAACATGTGTAAACGCAGCGAGCCCTCGCCGTCGCCGCCGCCACAAGAGTTGTTTGTACAGTTTACCGTGCCGATTTATGCCGACTTGACCCGGTTTATTCAAAGTTATTACCGGAACTACTAAAATCCGGGTATGGAACACGGGGTGCGGAGCATCGCCCAATATTAAAAAAAAATTGTATATTTGTTTGTTCTTAAAGAGGAAAAACATGCGAAATATTATTACTTTCATCTTGACAGCTTGCCTTGTTTGCTCGTTTGGATACGTTGCAGCGCAAGGAAAACAAGCGCCGCCGGAAAGCTCGCCGGTGAAATGGTATTCCATAGAAACGGCAGACAGCCTGCGCAACAACACGCCGAAAAAAATGTTTATTGACGTATATATCGACGGATGCGGCTGGTGCAAGGTCATGGACAGGAATACCTTTACCGACCCGAAAGTAGCGGCTTACCTGAACAAGCATTTTTATTCGGTTAAACTGAATGCCGAACAAAAAGCGCCTATCAAATTCGACGGGCATACATTTAGCTTTATGCCGGAGCACCGTTTGCACGAGCTGGCTATTGCCCTGCTGCAAGGGCGCATGAGCTATCCGAATATTGTATACATGACCGAACAGGGGCAACCAATTCAAGCCGTTCCCGGCTATCAAACGCCCGATGTCATTTTACCGATTCTGGTATTCTTCGCCGAAAATCATTACCAAAAACTGTCTTGGGAAGACTACAACAAAACAGTTTGGCCAACGCATCCGGAAAACAGGAATTGATTGCCGGTTAGTTCACGCAATACGTTCCGGCGTTAACCGGTCTTCATACTTCATAGTTCCTAATTTTTCCGGCGTCCGCTTGCTTAACGCTTCACTCTCGGGTGGTATTTCAGGATGGCGGATTGCCAGCGTTTGCGGTTGAGGTGCGTGTAAATTTCAGTAGTGAGGATGCTTTCATGCCCCAGCATTTCCTGCACGGCGCGCAGGTCTGCGCCGTTTTCGATAAGGTGCGTGGCAAAAGAATGGCGCAAGGTATGCGGGCTGATATTTTTTTCCAGCCCGGCTTTTGTTGCCAGGTCTTTAATAATCCGGAAAACCATAGAACGCGAAAGCGCCTTTCCGCGCCGGTTGAGGAACAGGATATCCTCGTATTTTGTGATTATTTTTTGCGTGGCGCGTTGCTGCAAATACCGCTTGATTTCGTTTATGGCACACTCGCCGGCAGGCACCAGCCGTTGCTTGTCGCCCTTGCCAATCACGCGGATGAAGCCATCGTTGAAAAACAGGTCGGATATGCGCAGGCTCACGGCTTCGGAAACGCGCAACCCGCAACCATACATGGTTTCGATGATGGCGCGGTTACGGTGTCCGTCGGGGCGGCTGGCGTCCACAGCGGCAATGAGCGCCTCAATTTCGGCGATGCTCAGTACATCGGGAAGGTACACGCCTAATTTTGGCGCTTCCACTAATTCCGCAGGATTGGTTTCCATGCGGTTTTCCAGTACAAGGAATTTGTAAAATGCTTTGACGCCGCTCAGCATACGGGCTTGCGAGCGTTTGCCGACGCCTGATTCGTACAGGCGCCAAAGGAATAATTCTATTATTTGCCGCGTTACGCCTGCCGGCGTAACATTCGTTGTGGAATGGCAGAAATGCTGCAATTTTTTCACATCCCCCAGATAAGCGGCAATAGAATTTTTCGACAGCGACCGTTCGAAGTTCAAATAAATTTCAAAATCGTCAATCGCCGTTTGCCATGCGGTTATAAGGTCATTTGCATTCATAGTTTGCGGATAATCATCAGACCGTCGCGGAGCGGCAATAATACGTTTTCTACGCGGCGGTCGGTTTGCACGAGTTCGTTAAAGGCGCGAATTTCCTGTGTTTGCCTGTCGGCAGAAGCCGGCGTATCTATCACTTTCCCGTTCCACCACACATTATCAGCCAGCAGGAAACCGCCGCTCCGCACCTTGCCGATAGCCGCATGGTAATAGGCGCAATACTCGCGTTTATCGCCGTCGATATACGCCAGGTCAAATGTTTCGTCGAGCGTTGGGATGATTTGCAGGGCGTCGCCCGTGTGCATTTTTATTTTGCCTGCCTGCGGACTGCGGGCAATGAACGACGCTGCTATGCCGTGCAGTTCGTCGTTGCGTTCAATCGTATGCAGTATGCCGCCGGCAGGCAATCCCTTCGCCATGCACAGGGTGGCGTAGCCGGTAAATGTCCCGATTTCCAACACGCGCCACGGGCGTATCATACAGGATATTTGTTCCAGTAATTTTCCTTGCAGCCATCCCGACAACATGCGCGGGTTCATAACATGCAAGTGGGTATAACGTACCAGTTCCGCCAGCAGCGCATCTTCCGGCGAGGTATGGGCGGTTGCGTAGTTTAGCAGTTGCGTTTCCATTTCTAATTGCTGTCGCCAGCTAATTTCTAATTTTTAATTCTTAATCCCCGTACGTCAGTATGGAAAGTTTTTCCGGTGCAAAAATTTCGTTGGCAATATCCTGTATTTCCTGTGCGGTGAGCGCATCTATCCTTGCTTTTAGCAGTTCGAAAGTTTCTACGTAATCATAGGTCATTACGCTTTTCCCCTGACTTAGCATTTGCGTTTCGGCATTGTCGGCGCTGATGAACAGTTGCCCCAGCAACTGTTTTTTGATGCGGTGCAACGATGCGCTGCCAAAGGCATTGTGGCATACCGCCCGCAGTTCCTTTTGGATAAGTTCCATACATTGCGGCAGGTTTTCTTTGTCGGCGCCGAAGTAAATAGTTACGCCGCCGCTGTCGCAGTAAGGCGTGTAGCTGGCTTCTATCGTATAAACCAATCCGTGTTTTTCGCGCAGCGAAGTATTCAATCGCGCATTGGCGGCGGGACCGCCCAAATAATTTACCAGTAAAGCCAGCCCGGTGCGTTTGGCGTCGTGCAGCGAATATGCACGGTTGCCCAGCAGGCAGTGCGTTTGGAACGTCCGGCATTTTTTGGTAACATGGAACGGTTTACAAGCCGCCGGCTTTTTTCTACTGTGTTTGTTTCCTGTGGCGGGAAAGGCGCTGAAATGCTTTTCCACCAACCGTACCATGCGTTCCGGATGGATATTCCCGATACTGGAAAACACCATTTGCGCGGGATGGTAATGTTGTCCGGTAAAGTTTTTTAATTGTTCCACGCCGATGCCCGCCAGCGTTCCGGAAGCGCCTAAAATGGGCATTCCCAGCGGCGAGCCTTTGAACAGCAAGGCGTCGAAGTCATCGAAAATCAATTCTGCCGGATGGTCTTTGTAGGAATTTATTTCGTCGATAATCACTTCTTTTTCTTTCCGCAACTCTTTATCGGGGAAGGTCGCATGAAATGCCAAATCGGCAAGCAACTCCACCGCTTTTTCCATGTCGCCTTTCAGCACGGTGGCATGAATAACCGTTTCTTCTTTGGTTGTAAAAGCATTCAGTTCGCCACCTACATTTTCCAGGCGGTTATTGATATAATGGGTCGAACGCCGTTGCGTGCCTTTGAACAGCATGTGTTCCGCCAAGTGCGCTATACCGTTTTCAGCGGGTATTTCGTCGCGCGTACCTGCATTGACGCTTAGTCCGCAATAAGCTACCGGCGAGGGATGGTAACGGTGCACAACGCGCAGGCCGTTCGGAAGAATATAGTTATTCATGTGATGATGTATAAACCTGTAAATCCAAAAAATTATTTTGCAAAGTTAGAAAAATATCTTACCTTTGCACTCCTAAAAAAGGTGCCATAGCTCAGTTGGTAGAGCAAAGGACTGAAAATCCTTGTGTCCCTCGTTCGATTCGTGGTGGCACCACAGGCAATAAAGAAGCTGTCTGAAAGTTCGGGCAGTTTTTTTATTAGAACAAAGCCACTATTAGCCAATACCATTTTTTGGAAATTCAAGATACTTTATTGTTTTTTCACCCGCTATTTATAAAGTTATAAAACCATTCTTATGCCCCGCCCGCGCCGGCATCCCATAAAATAAGGAAACCGCAGGAACTGCTTTAACCAATTAAACCTGTTAATAATTAAAATAAAAAATCAACATACAAAAATCACTATTAACCTGTCAACTTTTTTCAGGACGCGGCAAGCCGCCAGCTAATGTTTAATCCCTGAATAGCGCTTTGTCTTTTGCGTGTTTAATCATAAAGTGGAGGCGGTTGAGGATATTGGCTTCGGAGGTGTCGGCGTCGAAGTCGAGGAAGAGCAGTTGCATGGCGGGATAGGCTTCGCGCACGCGCTTTTCGATGCCTTTGGCGATAATGTGGTTGGCAATGCAGCCGAAAGGTTGCAGGCTAAGGGCGTTGAATACCCCTGACTCGGCAAAGGCGGCGAGCTCGGCGGGGATTAGCCATCCTTCGCCGAATTGCGCCGTGAGGTTAATGATTTTCGCCGCCTTTTCGGCGTCTTCGTAAAGGTCGCTGAAAGGGCGGTAATAGCGGAAAGCGGCGGCGGCGCGGTCGAATTTGCGCGCATAATAGTACACGATTTTGTAAATAGCGTCGTTCACCACTAACGGCAGCGTGTTGCGCTTGATATGGTGATGATGGTTGTGCCGCATGTTTACAAATCCGGATATAAAAAAATTATAGAGCGACGGCGCCACCACTTCCACGCCCTGCTCTGCCAGCCATTGCAATACATTTTTATGACTAAACGAATTATATTTTACATAAATTTCCCCTACCACGCCAATAACCGGCACATGGTCGTTGGGCGTGATGATACTGTTAAATTCGTTTGCGGCGTCTTTTACCAGCTTAAACAGCGCCGCCCGGTTACGCTGCAAAATAAAGGGCTTGGCAAGGTTGATATATTTAGAGCGCAAGCGGGCGGCAGCGCCTTTTTCTTTTTCGCGTACTATGGCGGCGTAGTAAAATTTGGTCAGGCAATCGGCATACAGCAAGGCAAAGAAGGTGATGATAAGCGCCCGCGACCAGCGCAATTGAAAGCCCGGTTGCTCATTGTAAATATCGTCGTTGAAAGCGACGGATACTACGGGAATGTCGTTAAATCCCGCCGCCTGCATGGCGCGCTTGATAGAAGCAATGTAATTGGTGGCACGGCATTGCCCGCCGGTCTGGGTAATGGCGACGGCAATTTCATGGCGGTTATATTTCCCGGATTTCAGGGCTTTCACGATGTCGCCAACAACCAAAATAGCCGGGTAACAAATTTCGTTATTCACGTAACGCAATCCTTGCGTAACCGATTCCGAATCGCTGGGCGGCAGGATTTCCATCTCCACGCCCATCAGTTTGAATATTCCGGGCAGGAGTTCCGAATAGCCTTCGGCAAAATAAGGCGCAATAACTTTACGGTAGCGGTCGCCTTTGGTGAAGACAGGCGGCGCAATAAACGGGATTTCGCGACGTCCCGGCGGGCTGAAACGCAAACTATCCACTAAAGAACGGATGCGCAGCCGCAATGAACCGATATTATTCACTTCGTCAATTTTCAGCAACGTGAGGTTTTTCCCTTTCCGTTTGAGGATTTCATTTACTTCGTCGGTTACCAGCGCGTCGGGACCGCAGCCGAAGGACGTCAGTTGTACGTAATGAATGTTGTCATTGCTGTTCGCTACGAACTGGGCGGCTTTGAAAATACGGTTAGGATACGCCCACTGGCTTACGGCATGCAATTGTCCATATACGTTGCTGTTCCACATCCGCGCGATGTCTTCGGTGATAACGTCCACGCCCATTTGGGTGATAAATTCCGACACTTTGTGCTGTATCAACGGGTCGGCATGGTAAGGGCGGCCGGCGAGCAGGATGACCATACGGTTACCGGCTTTGGCGTCGTCGAGCAATTGAAACGCACGGTCGGACAAATGCCGGAAGTGCGCTTGCTGGGCTTGCAACGCAAGGGCAAAAGCGCGTTTGACAACTTCGCCGGCAATACCTAAGCTGTATAAATATTCCTTACAGGCTTTATATAGCAGCTTGTCGTCGTTGAACACCACCGTAGGCGCATCTATCGGCACGCCGAATTTCCCGGCGGTGTCCATACCGGCTTTGATTACGTCGGAATAACCTGTAACCACCGGGCAGTTGTAGCTGTTGGCGGAGCGCGTATCTTCCTTTTGCTCGAACACCACGTAAGGAAAAAGGATACGGTCTACTTTTTGCTCCAGCAAATTCAAAATATGCCCGTGCATCAGTTTGGCGGGGAAACAAATGTTGTCGGACATCACCGAACGCAGCCCCTGTTCGTACATGGCGTACGTCGAGGGATGCGACAACACCGGTTGCAGGTTACATTCGGAAAGCAACGTATGCCAGAAAGGATAATTCTCGAACATGTTCAACCCGCGCGGGATGCCGATGCGCAACGCCGGCTCGTGGAGCTGCCTTGCTGAACGGTCAAACAACGATTGCAGTTTTATGGTATAGAGATTCGCTCCTTCATGTGGGGTTTCTACTTTATTTGAAAATATTTTTTCGCATTTGTTGCCGGAATAATAATTATTGCCATTCGAGAACTTGAATTTTTTTACGAAACAATGGTTCTCGCAGCCGTGGCACTGTATCATATCCGTAGCGAAAGCCTCCATTGTCAAGAACTGTTCGACCGGCGTAACGGCGGCGCCGGCGGCAGCATGCCGGCATGCATAAATAGCCGCGCCGTAAGCGCCCATCAACTCCGGAATATCGGAAAACGATACTTCGGCGCCCGCCAGCGCCTCCAGCGCCCGCACAATCGACAGGTTGCGGAATGCGCCGCCCTGCACGACGATATGCCCGCCAAGGTCTGCCACGTCTTTTAACTTTAATACCTTGTAAAGGCAATTCTTTATTACCGAATACGACAGTCCTGCGGCGATGTCGGCAATTGCCGCATTTTCCTTGAGCGCCTGCTTTACTTTGGAATTCATGAATACCGTGCAGCGCGTTCCCAAATCGCAAGGCGCGCCGGCATGGCAAGCCATATCTGCAAATTCCGCCACCGGCAAATCCAGCATATTCGCAAACCCTTCGATGAACGACCCGCAACCCGACGAGCAAGCCTCGTTAATCTCCAACCGGCGGATAGCGCCGTTTTCAATAAACAGCGCCTTCATATCCTGCCCGCCGATGTCCAGTATAAACGATACTTCCGGCGAAATTTTCCGCGCGGCGAGGTAATGCGCAATGGTTTCCACCAGCCCGGAATCAAGGTTGAAAGCGGCTTTTACCAGGTTCTCGCCGTAGCCGGTTACCGCGCTTCCGGCCACCGTCAATGATATGCCGTGCTGCGCCGCCGTGTAACGCAATACCCCCAGTCCATTGATGACCGCTTGCAGGGGGTTGCCTTCGTTGCGCGCATAATAGTCGAACAATACCCGTTCCTTGCCGTCCACGACAATGATTTTTGTAGTCGTAGAGCCGGAATCTATACCAAGGTAACAGGGCATCGTACATTCTTCCCAAGCAATCCGGTCAACAAACCGGTTGCATTTCTTCTTGCGCCAGTTTTCAAAATCCGAATGGTTTTCAAACAGCTTCGGCAGCCGTTTTTCCAACATCGTTTTATCGGAAAGTTCCATATTTTTGGCGTTGCGCAGGAGTTCGCTCAGGCGGATGGTTTTGTTGCCCGTGCGCGGCGTAACGGCGCAGCCCCACGCCGGCACGATATGCGCATGCCGGTCGAAAATACACTGTTCGTCCGGCAATGATAATACCTTCTTAAAAGCCTTATGCAATGCCGGAATAAACGCTAACGGACCGCCGCAGAAAAACACCGGCGGCGCAGTTTCGTAGCCGCGCGAAAGCGCCGACACGGTTTGCATCGCCACCGCATGGAAAATGGACGCGGCAATATCGGCTTTATGCACATTACGGCTGATGAGGTTTTGCACATCGGTTTTGGAAAACACGCCGCACCGCGACGCAATAGGATAAGTCTTTTCCGCTTTCCCGGCAAGGCTGCTCAATTCATTTACCGGCACGCCCAGCAGGCTTGCCATTTGGTCGATAAATGCGCCCGTGCCGCCGGCGCAACTGCCATTCATGCGGATGTCGGGCGCTTGCCCAGAGCGGAAGAAAATCATTTTAGCATCTTCGCCGCCAATGTCGATAAATGTTCGCACGGCGGGGAAACGCTGTTCTACCAACGTAACCGAAGCCACCACCTCCTGCACAAACAGCGCGCCGAAACGTTCGGCAATACCCATGCCCACCGAACCGGTGATAGCTATATCCAGCGTACAGTCGCCAATTTGCCGGAACGCCGCAAAGAACGCCCCAACAATAGCGCGTCCCAAATCGGCATTATGCCGGCGGTAATCGGCGAACAACACGTCGCCGCCGTCATCCGCAATGACCAATTTCACGGTCGTGGAACCGATGTCCATGCCGGCGCGGTAAGCAGGAATTGTTTTTGTTGTCATCAACAAACTGAAAAATTAGGGCACAAAGATAAAAAATTTAATCAGGAATACCGCTACATTTACTGTTT